>CAKZMA010000839.1 GCA_937127375.1 uncultured Coleofasciculus sp.
ATTAAATAAAACCTGCTTATCGATAATTAAATCTGTAGGGGCGGGTTTTAGCAAAAACGTAACGGTTGTAGGAATTAACGTATCTAAACCCGCCCCCTCTCCACCCCAATCGTGCCAAACAATTATGCCTACTCAGGGCATCCTACCAACATCATAAATCTGTTCTCGTCTGGGATGCGATCGGGGCGGGTTTAGCGAATTAAATAGTGAGTTGCATCAGTTAGCCGTCAAACCCGCCCCTACAGAAGGCGCAAACACGTTTCCTTTATAGGGTAATCTCGTGGGCAAATTGGTTTGATTTTTCAGGGAACAGGGAATTCATGATTTAGCTTTTTTATATCGACGCAACCCTTTATCTAACTCCATTGCCCAAATCACAATCGTACTCATGGCGAGACTGATACCTAAATCATACAGTGACAACCCTGTGGTATTAAAAATATCCTGTAAGAAGGGGACATATACCACCGCCAGTTGTAATAAAAAGGTTAAAATAACCGCGCCTAACAAAGGCTTATTGGACAGTAAATTTAAAGTCAATATGGATTCTCGCTCCGATCTCATGCTTTGCGCTAAACCGATGCGGGAAAATGCCAATATACTAAATACCATCGTTTGCCACGCCGCTTGACCTGTAAACCAATAGTGATAATCGACGACTAATAAAACAAGTCCCAGCAGTAACCCAATCCAAACAATATCTCGACCAACGCCCCGACTAAAAACACTCTCTTGGGGATTATGAGGTGGACGGGACATGATATTCGGCTCCGCCGGTTCGACGCCTAATGCCAAGGCTAACAATCCATCAGCTAATAAATTAATCCAGAGAATTTGTAAGGGAAGTAGCGGTAAAGGCATCCCTAAAAATGGCGCTAATATAATTACCCACAGTTCACCACAATTCCCGGTTAATGTATATTTAATGAACTTGCGGACGTTATCGTAAATGACTCGTCCTTCTTGAGTCGCTGCTACAATCGTGGCAAAGTTATCATCTAACAGCACCATATCGGCGGCTTCTTTCGCCACATCTGTACCCGTCAACCCCATTGCCACACCAATCTCGGCTTTTTTTAAAGCGGGTGCATCGTTGACGCCATCCCCTGTCATTGCCACAACATGTCCCCGCTTTTGCAGGGCTTGGACAATTTCTAATTTGTTCTGGGGTGAAACTCTGGCATAAACAGACACTTCATCGACTCTTTCGCTTAACTCTGATACTGACAGTTTGGCGAGATCCTGACCTGTTAACATTAAACCATTGGTAGAAATACCCACTTCTGAGGCAATATGGCGAGCGGTTAAGGGGTGATCGCCGGTAATCATGATCGGGCGAATTCCGGCTTTTTGACACGTTAGAACCGCCTGTTTGACTTCCGGGCGTGGCGGATCAATCATACCAATCATGCCGATAAAAATCAGGTCTTTTTCGAGAATATCCTCGTCTCGTTCTAGGGGAAGTGTGGCGAGGAGGTGAGATTCTACAGGACGAACGGCGATACCGAGGACACGGATTCCATTTTCAGCGAGTTGGTTGTTGGCATGAGAAATTTTTTCATACCAACTATCGTTTAAGGGGGTAATCTGATCATTGAACCAAATCTGGCTAGAAATCTCTAAAAGACTATCAACGGCACCTTTGGTAAAGGCAATATAAGGCGTATGATCAAAGAGTAATTCCCAAGGCTTAAGCCAACTTAGCTCATCGGGAAGTGTGTCTTTGGCGGTGGGAAGTTCGTGAACCGTAGTCATCCGCTTTCGTTCAGCGTCAAAAGGAACCTCGGTTATCCGCTCAAAGGTATGTTCTATATCCGTTTTCCATAAACCAAAACGGGTGGCGGCAACAATCAGAGCGGTTTCTGTGGGATCTCCGAGAACCTGAATGGGGTTGGATTGCTCCAGATGAAACTCTGCGATCGCATCATTACACAAAGTAGCAGCCGTGAGTAGCAAGGCGGCGGTGGGTTCTGCTTTTAACCGCTTCGACTGTTCATTCTTCTCCGAGGGCATCATTAACTCATCGAGTTCTGGCATGGTTAACTCAATTTGATGCCCAATCATATCCAGACGAGTAACCGTCATCCGATTTTGGGTGAGGGTACCGGTTTTGTCTGAACAAATCGTGGTGACTGAACCCAAGGTTTCTACAGCGGGTAATTTCCGAATCAAGGCTCGTTGTTTCAGCATCCGTTGAGCGCCCAAAGCTAAGGCGATGGTGACGACAGCGGGTAATCCTTCGGGAATCGCGGCTACGGCTAAACTGACCGCCATGAGGAACATTAAGCGCACTGATTCGCCCTGGAGTAGTCCCAACCCAAAGATAACCAGGACTAAAATTAAAATCGCGATCGCTAATACCCATCCCAGTTGATCTAACCGTTGCTGGAGGGGGGTAGCATCCCGTTCTATCCCCTGAATCGCTTTGGCAATCTGACCCAGTTCCGTCTTCATGCCTGTGTCGGTGACTACCGCTAATGCCCGCCCATAACTAATTACTGTACCCATATACGCCATATTCTGCCGTTCTGCCAAAGGTAGATTCGCCGTGGCAATCCGTTGGGCAAATTTATCAATGGGTTCAGATTCCCCGGTGAGGGAGGCTTCTGAGGTGCGGAGGTTGCTACTTTCGAGCAGCCGACAGTCCGCCGGGACTAAGTTCCCAGATTCTAGGATAACGATGTCCCCTGGTACCAGTTCACGAGCGGATAGTTGTTCCAGGATGCCATCGCGACGCACTTTAACCGTAGGAACCGCCAGCTTTTTCAGCGCCGCGATCGCACGTTCGGCTTGGTATTCTTGGCGAAAGCCGAGGATGGCATTAAATACCACAATGGCGAAAATCGCGATCGCGTCCTTATATTCACCCAATACCGCCGAAACTACCGCCGCCACAATCAACACCACCACCACGGTGGCGGTAAACTGCTCCCAGAGAATTTTCCAGGGACTTTCCAGGGGGCGATCAGTTAACTCATTGAGTCCGTAGATGTCCTGACGTTGACGAGTCTCGTTCTCACTTAACCCGATGGCGGCATCGGTATTAAGCTGTTTGAGAACATCGACAAGATTAAGAGTGTACCAGGTAGTCATTGGTCATTCGTCCTTTGTCCGTTGTCCGTTGCCATTAGTCCTTTATCTTTTGCCCGGTTAAAATGACCAATGACCAGAAATTTAATCTTCTAAATCTTCGTTACTTGCCACACTACCACCACTAACGGTTACCAAGTCAATTTGCTGACGGTAATAATCCACGCTCTTGACTTGAACTTCGACATGATCGCCCAATCGATACGCCGTGCGGTTTTTCCGACCGACTAAACAAGCATGACGAGAGCGATATTCGTACCAGTCATCTTTCAGGGAACTGACGTGAACCAATCCTTCCACCAACAAGTCTTCAATTTCGACAAAGAAGCCATAGGATTGCACGCCTGTAATCAAACCACTGAAGACATGACCGGTGCGTTCTTTCATTTGCTCGGCTTTTTTCAAGCCCTCTAAATCAATCTCCGCATCTTCGGTGAGTTTTTCCCGGTCATTGAGATGGGGAACCAAGGTGCTTAATTGACTTTCTAGCTCCTGTTGAGTGTCAGGGGGTAAAACATTCCAGTTAATGTTGCCATGGGCGCTACTATGGTGGAGATTCACCCGATCTTTCGACCGCGTGGTACGGCGATCGCGTCCTTCACTAAAGGTGTATTCTAAGACCCGTTGGACAAATAAATCTCCATAGCGCCATACGGGGGAGATACTATGGCAATAGCTGGTATCCAAGGCTAAACCAAAGTGTAATCCAGGCTTAGAACTATAGGCGATCGGTTTTAAGGTTCCCTCAAGTAAGTGATTCAGAACTTTAGCAGCCGTTGATTTCGCCAAGAGTTGGGTCAATCGCTGATAATCTTGGGACGTGACATCCTCCTCCAAGGATTGCTCGACATCCAGTCCCAAATTGTTGGCTAACTTGAGTAAATCTTCCAGTTGTTCTAAATCGGGAGTTGGATGAACACAATAAATCCCTGGCAAGGATAAGGCGTGCAAATGGGACGCTACCACTTGATTTGCCAGTACCATCAATTCTCCTAGGAGCGATCGCAAGGGCATAGAACCCGAAACCATGATCGCCCCTTGGCGTCCTTCATCTTTACTGTGGGGAATGGCTCGCGCAATGGCTTCTTTGGGCAGTGTTCCATTCAATTCAAACGCGCCCCGTTGCTGTCGCACGGCTCTGAGTGCTGGAGATAAGCTGAAGAAGAGTTCCTTGAGTTTGTCTACAATCGGTGCGAGTTCGGGTTCGCTCTCTTCATGTCCGCCCAACAACGCCTGTGCCTGTTCATAACTGAGTTGGTGATCCACTTGGATGACACTCGGTTGAATTTCAAATTCAACCAGTTGTCCAGAGTCCGTTAACGTGAGCAGCACGGACTGGGTTAAGCGATCTTCACCGGGAATCAGGGACACTTGAGATAGGAGTTTTTCCGGCAGCAGGGGGAGAACCGTATCTCCCAAATACACAGCCGTTCCTCGCTTTCGTGCCTCTCTATCCAGGGGTGAGTCTAGGGGTATCCAATGGGCGACATCGGCGATATGGATGCCCACCTGCCAATTTCCGGTCTTGGTTTTTTCTAGGGTAAAGGCATTTTCGGCAATGGCGCTATCTGGGGAGCCTGACTCGTCTTCTATCGTCATCGTCAGCCATTTACGCAGATCCAGGCGCTTTTTTAAGTCTGTTTTGCCGAGGGAGTCGGGTAAGGCTTCAACCGCTGGCAGTACGGAATCGGGGAACTGACGGCGTAGGTCATGTTTACAACAGACAATATCCGTATCAGCGGCGTCTTCGGCATCACTCCCTAAGATGCGAGCCACTTTACCTTGAGGGGGGTTTTGTCCCAGGGGATAGCGCAGAACTTGCACATGAACCAGATGCTCCACCGCCTCTTCTAGGGGGGCGCTATTGGGTCGTAAATTCAGTTCAAACAGCAGGCGGTCATCCAGAGGGACGGCGTGATAACTGCCATCTTCAGCCTGTCTGACTCGGGCAAGTACCGAGGGATTAACTCGTTCGAGAATCAAGCGTACCTGTCCTTCTGGAGAACGGCGACGACTCCCTTCTTTGGTCACTTTCACCAAAACGCGATCGCCATTCCAAGCGCTACTTAGATGATTCTTTTGAATGTAAATGTCATCAGCGCCTTCAACATCTTGAATGGCAAAGCAAAATCCTTTACTGGAGCAGCGCAGTTTGGCTTCGACCACATCTTCTTCATAGACTCGTCGATATCGACCTCGTTCTTTTTCCAAAATGCCCACTTTCTCCAGCACATCCAGAGCAATCTGGAGTTTGTTCAGACTTTCGGAGTCCTGACACCCCAGTTTCTTCTCTAAAACTTTGGGGGCGACTGACTTGTCATCGGTCAAATTGGAGAGTAATGTAGCGATTGAAAATTCCATCCAACAATCCTTTTTCTTTGATCCGGCGTTTACTTGAATTTGCCTAGTGGCAATACGCTCACGTGAAGGGCGCTCCCATTTAACTGGGGTAACGTTTGCCTTGCCAATGTTATGCCTCGGTACTTTCTCCAGCACACTGGCTTAACCCTGTACACCTGTTTAATGCTGAAGTTCTAGCAGCTCAGGGCTGGCACACACCCCAAGGTAGGAACTTTAACTCTTGGGCATAACGTAGACCATGTAGGTCTTAGGCTCGTCAGGTATGGGCTTTTAGTAGCCCTGGTTCTATTGCACAGGACAATAGTTCCGAGCCTCCAGGCTGGTTTACTGCACAGCCCCATAACTCAATCATTTTTGCTCCATTAAAGTCCGCATCCCCTAGCCATCCACACACCAAGTTTGTGCATTTAAACTGCTTGTTAGTTCTCTGTCCAATATGCAAGCAACAATGACAGGTCTGGCTGGTATAGGCTGGCGGTATGGCGATCATCTCAATCCCTTCCTTTATTCCTTTGTACTCTAGGAATATCCTTAACTGATAGAATGCCCAGGAATTTGACCGTCTTCTTTCGCTCTTTGTCCTGGGTTTTTCATTTGTTCGTTCCCGGATTCCGATTAAGTCTTCAATCGCCACCGCCGACTTTAATGCCTTTGCTTCTTCTATGATTGATTTACTGATATTGTGGTTTATCCATTTCTGAAATCTTCTCTCGCGCCCCGATAACCGTTTCAAGACAGTCCGGCATCTTCGCCTTGTTGTCCTTGTGCCTTGGGTTGCTTTCTTTTGTAGAGAAGCTCTCACTCTAGTGTATTTATCTCGGGTCTTGTTTAGTTGCTTTCCCTCCCATCCTTTATCTGTACTGGTTTTCGCTATCTCCCTGCGTCCCAAGTCTACCCCAATCACAATGTTTGATTTAATCGGTTTGGGCGGCTCACTTTTGAGTTGTATATGCACATACCAATACCCGTCCCGATGCAGGCAAACTCGATTCGTTAGCTTTGGGTTAACTGTGGCATTTATCGCGTTACAAGCGGCAGCAAAACTTCCCGCCGTTTCCATGAGCAGCCCTTGTTGCTCTTCGGTGGGTTGAAGTCTTACAACTATTGTCAATACTTGCTTCACGTTTATCCAAAACTCACGAAAATGAGTATAATTCAAACTTTAACAGACTGGCAATTCCTCCCCGCGTTGAATCACAGATTACAATGGGGGCTTCCTTGCCGGAGTAGGTGAGTTACACTCAACTGGGACAGTATGTCATTATTGTAGATTCTCGTGCCCCTACCTTGGAAGTCAACTGTCAAAAGTTATGCATTTGTGGCGTTAAATGTCTGTTGATGTGCCGAAGTGCAACAGGCGTCAAGAATTGGTAAATTTGTACTAAACCGCCGTTGATTAAAGGGTAGCTTGCACTTACCCCTTCTTGTCCTAGGGAGTTTCCCAAGCCCCAGGACTGTGGTTCGGGTCTATGTAACATTATGTTACATGTTTGTGCAGACAGGCTCTCATCGTACTAATACGACTGTCGCTGTCTATGCCAACTGTCCAAAATGTACCCTGTCCATGTACCGCGTTGAGTCAAGTTTTATGAATCCTACATTGAATAAATTCCGAGTTTCTTATCCTCAAGGGAGCCTGATCAGTGATCTGTTAGCCATCGATCACGGTCAGTATATCGTGCGCGTCAGTGTGGAAATTGATGGCGTAACCCGATCAACCGGTCTAGCTGCGGCTCAAACGGTGGAACTAGCAGAAGACCAAGCAAGACTTCGAGCGATAACTGTTTTAGCGGTGGATCGGGAGAGTTCTACGGACACTGAAACATCTCCACCTCATCGCCACACCCAAACGTCAGTGGCGGCTGCTAAGATTCCCTCATCCCCTGAGTCGATTCCTAACTCGGCTTCCACTTTTGCGGCAAAAAGGATGGTATCAACACCTGAGGTTGAAGATACTCCAAGTCCTAGTCCAATCGATACCCACCCAATATCGGCAAAACCCAGTCCACCCCCTGAACCGACGGAACCTCTCCCAGAGACAGTTGAACCACCTTCCCCACCTGAGACAAAACCCAGTCCACCCCCTGAACCGACAGTAACGTTTCCTGAGACAGTTGAACCGCCCTCCTTAACGGAAGACGTATCAGCATCACAGACACCTCTGTTGAAGGAAGAGACACCAACCCCAGTGGGAGTCACTCAATCGTCGTTAGAGCCAGAATCAACACCACCCCCATCTCCTGCACCTGCACAAAACGAAGCTGAACCCGATATCCAGACTCAACCCACATCCGAAACACCCATTGACTTTTCCGAAATTCTTGCCCGAACCAATGTGGAACTCAGACGGCTAGGGTGGACGAATCAACAGGGACGAGATTACCTCGTCGAAACTTATGGTAAGCGATCGCGTCAGTTGTTAACCGATGAAGAGTTACTCGACTTCTTGCATCATCTCGAATTAGAACCGACACCCGACTAATCAGATTTGAGGAAAGTAGGGGCGGGTTTATTGATGATAACGTTTGTTCAAAACCCGCCCCGACCGATGTGTAGGGACGGGTTTCATTAAATTAGGCTAGCCCACCGTCGCGGGAGTCCGGGCGGCGGAAGGACGCCGATTAATCACTTGATCAATTAAGCGGTAGTCCTTGGCTTCCTCGGCTGACATAAAGAAGTCCCGTTCTGTATCTTCAGCAATTCGATCTAGGGGTTGATCGGTATGTTCAGCCAGAAGATGATTCAGCCGTTGTTTGTGATACAGGATTTCTTTTGCCTGAATTTCAATATCACTCGCCTGTCCTTGAGCGCCGCCTAAAGGCTGGTGAATCATAATTCTGGAATGAGGTAAGCTCATCCGTTTACCCTTCGCTCCAGCACTCAGCAGAAATGCACCCATACTCGCCGCCAAACCCACACAGATGGTGCAGACATCGGGACGGATTTGATTCATGGTATCGTAAATCCCCATTCCTGCGGTTACAGAACCGCCTGGGGAGTTGATATAGAGGTATATGTCTTTTTCGGGGTCATCGGCTTCGAGGAACAAGAGTTGAGCCACGATTAGGTTAGCCAAATCTGAATCAACCTGTTGTCCCAGAAAAACGATCCGTTCCCGCAGCAGACGAGAGTAGATGTCAAAGGCGCGTTCACCGCGACCCGATTGTTCGATAACTGTAGGAATCATGGCAATTACGGTAATCTTAAGCTCATATTCTTTTAGATTGTAGCGATTGACGCCGGATGAGGGGTGGAGGGGTTGGGGAAGTTGGGGAAGTTGGGGGAGATGGGGAAGATGGGGAAGCTGGGGAAGCTGGGGAAGATGGGG
>CAKZMA010000840.1 GCA_937127375.1 uncultured Coleofasciculus sp.
CGTTAAATAATGAAGTCCCCTACTATATTAAACATGGTCGAATTATTGCCAAGCCTGGGGTGCGTCGGCTTCAGGGAAAAAAAGTCGAGTTTGTCGATGGGAGTGAGCAAGAATTTGATTTAATTGTTTGTGCTACTGGCTATCATGTTGCCTACCCCTTCTTACCGGAGGAACTTCAGCGCGTTGAAGGATCTGTGGTTAAATGTTATGGTAGCTCATTTATTGAGGATTACAAGGGAGTCTATTACATTGGCTGGGGACAAGCGCGGGGCGGAGTTGGCTCATTGATAGCGGCTTACGGTCCCTATTTTACCCGTTGTCTGCAACTCCAGGATCAAATTAATGTGCCGCTAGGGTTGGTGTTTAAAGAAATGGGACAAGAGTTACCCACGACGCATTTATCTGATCCGCAGCAAATTTTTAGGCAGTTAAAACAGGCTCATTTTTTCTTTAACTGGATTGCTAAAAAAGCGGATCAAGTTGATGCCAAATATCCTAACTTTGAGAACCGTCCACTCCCGGCTAAACAATGACAGAAAAAAGGCAGAAAAATTCAATGGATTTATCCCCAGTTGTAGGGGCGCGTTTAGGGACTAAATTCAGCCATGGGTGAAATAACTGAACAACCTCACGGGGGGGCTTATCTATGGGGTAAAATTACCAGGCATAATCGCACCTCTGAGATCCGTACTCTCAAGCTGAGTATCTGTCAGATTTGCCGCCGTTAAATCAGCGTTTCTTAGGTAAGCGCCCTTAAGATCTGCATCAATCAAATTCGCCTCTCTCAAATTGGCATTCTCTAAATTAGCACTTTGCAAATTCGCCCCCTGAAGGTTAGCTTCACTCAAATTAGCCTCTCTCAAGTCAACGGTTCTTAGATTCATTTCCCTCAAGTCAGCGCCACTCAAATCACATCCAGCACATTCACCCGTTTGCTGCAATTGCTGGATTTCAGGTAGAGACGCGCCATGGCGCGTCTCTACTAACCGCACAGGATTGGTAATCCGAGACGCGATCGCGAAACCTGTACCCATCACCGCCAACACCCCCAGTTTCAATACCAACATCGGCGTAATTCCAGACTGGAGTAACTGAAACTGATCCAAGGTTGGCGAATTTCCCACCCCATCAATCGGTAACAATTCCGCCAGCGCCGTCGCCGCATTGGGGAAGCGATCGCGCAATTTAGGTGCGACCATTTTATCCAGCCAGGTGATAAACTGAGGATTCAGACCCGATACCAGAGATTTATAGTTAATTCGACAGTCCTCATCCATTAAATTGCCAATATCAGCCGATTTAGTTTGAGTCAGTAAACAAATCAACGTTACCCCTAAACCATATAAATCAGACGCTTCGGTGAGTTGACGATTAAACATCTGTTCTGGTGGCATAAATCCTAACGTTCCCTTCACCACACTACTCGCCGCCAAATCATCCCCAAACGCACGCGCTAAACCAAAATCGATTAAATAAACCTTAATCTGGGGGGAACGTTCGACTAAAATATTTTCCGGCTTAATATCTCGATGGATAATCGGCGGAACTTGCTGTTGTAGGTAAACCAACACCTCCAAGAGTGCGATCGCAATTTGTTTAACCTCCTCTGGGGTAAAGGATTGGGGAACGGCTAAAGAGGGGGCTTGTTTGTATTCCTGAATTAAGCAAAAGCCATCCGGCGTTTCAAATGCATCCAGGTACTGAGGAATACTAGGACAATCCAGTTGTTGCAGCAGAGTAATTTCCCGTTCATGGGCGTCAAAATCTGACCAATTCGCACCCGTTTTGGCAAATTGAAATTGTTTAATCACCACCGATTGTTCTGTGGAGTGATGAGTGGCTAAATAAGTGACTCGTCCACTACTGCGGTTGTGTCCCAATTCCCGCTGAATATGATAACCTTGCTGGAAAAATTCGGGGTAGTTATTATTTGAGTTTTGAATAATATAATTCATGGCAATAATCACAATAATGCGTTTTTTTAGGTTTTGATAAAATACTTAAGCCCTCAACTAAAGTTGGGGCTAAAAGCTTAAACCCGTTGAAACGGGTTCAAAGGCTTGCCCACTTTCAGCCGTAAATTTATTTCCTAGCGTCTGAGTTAGCGACATTCTGCTTCAGTCAGCGCCATTCTGCTTAAGTTGAAACTAAGGGTAAATGCGTTACCCCTACTGATTATCTCTACAGCGATTTTGCCCGCTTCACTAACCGAATAAACTCGGCTCGGTATCCATCTAAATCTGCCCCCTGAGATTGACTAGCAAGCTGTAAAACATGATCAAGATTACCATTGCCTTTGTACTGCGATTCTCTCAATACCATACCAAATTCAGCAACAGATGCCGAGAATTTAAAGTTATTCGAGGCTTGCACTAAAGTTAATCCCTGATCCACAACGGGTGCGGTAATCAGTTGAGAAGTATCCTGATCCGGTTGCTTATATCGTAACTTCACCTGCATTAACTCATTCCCGGAAAATGTCATCGATTCATCGGTTTTTTGTTGAGAGTCTACAATATCAACATCCGATAACGAGACATCACTCTTCACTCCCACGGGAATAATTTCATAGAGGGCGGTAACAGAATGACCCGCACCTAACTCGCCAGCGTCTTTTTTATCATCCTGAAACGCTTCATTTTGCAGCCGCCGATTTTCATAACCGATTAGCCGATAGCCTTGTACTTTTTCCGGGTTAAATCCCACTTGAATTTTCATATCCTTGGCGATGGTGAGTAGAGTTCCGCCAATTTCATTCACTAGGACTTTATTCGCTTCTAGAATATTGTCAATATATGCATAATTGCCATTGCCTTTATTGGCGATTTTTTCCATCTTGGCATCTTGGAGATTGCCTGTGCCAAATCCTAACACGGTAAGGAAAATGTCTTGCTCTCGTTTCTCTTCAATCAGGTTAACCAATTGCTCATCGCTAGAGATACCGACATTGAAATCTCCATCAGTGGCGAGAATCACGCGGTTATTACCCGATTCGATAAAGTTATCTTGAGCCAGTTTATATGCCAGCTTAATTCCCTGACCTCCAGCCGTTGATCCTCCGGCATCGAGTTTATCAATTGCTGCTAATATAGTATCCTTTTGGTTTCCGGGTGTTGGCGGTAGCACTGTCCCCGCCGCCCCCGCATAGACAACAATACTAACCTTATCTTCGTCGCGTAATTGGTCAACTAGTAATCGGAATGCTTCTTTGAGTAAAGGGAGTTTATTGGCGTCCGACATAGACCCGGAAACATCCAACAAAAAGACCAGATTACTGGGCGGTAAATTTTCGGTCGAAATACTTTTACCTTGCAAACCAATGTGAACTAATTTGTGTTTTGGATTCCAAGGTGCTTCGGCAACTTCTGTGGTGATAGAAAAAGGTTGATCCGCTTTAGGTTGGGGATAATCGTAAGTAAAATAGTTAATTAATTCTTCAACCCGCACCGCATCGGGGGGTGGAAGTTGACCTTCATTGATAAAGCGCCGCATGTTACTATACGAAGCAGCATCGACATCAATGGAAAACGTAGAGAGGGGATTGCTGCTAGCGTTTAAAAAGGGATTTTCTGGAATAGTGCTGTAGGTTTCGCGGTTAGATGCTTCGGGATCTGAACGTAGACCCTGGAGGCGATCTAAACTCTGTGATTGCTGGGCTTGCGGCGCGAATTTAGTCCCCGGCAAGTTCTCTGCATCTGATTGAGTCTCTGGGAGGGAAGCTGCCTCGGGTGAGACTTTCATTGGAGCCTGTTCGCTAGGAGCTTCAGACGTATAGTTTCCTCCTTCTCCCCCTTCGCAAGCAACGGTAAGCGCTCCCAATACAGCAGCTAGTCCTAAAGTTGCGATCGCTCTCTGTCTGGTTTTCATGATTTCCCCTTCAGACTGAGCCTCAGTCTGTTCTATAACAAAGTTTAACAACTAACCATTTGCGGTTGTAACATCTCCGTTTTACTATTAAGGCTTAGAATTAGACCCCCTGGTTGCTAAAACTGTAACATAGGCGATTAGTCCAGAAGATTCCGGGGTTCCAAACGGGTTACAATTTTCAATGATATAGCGTATGCACTTATCTCTCAAGGCTTCGGGACTTATGCAATTTGGGGTTAGCGTTGGAAACAGAGCCAGATATGGCTTTCGTTACACTGATGCTATCCTACAAATGTAGCGCAGTAGTTATTTAGTGTTTTTATCTAGTTTTTGATTATGAAAGCAAAACGTACTATTCACTGGAACAAGCTAGCCGAAATTCAAGAATTAAAAGAGTTTTTTGCAGAGGATTTTCAGACATTCAAAAATCTCATAGAAAAGCATATTGAAGAATTTGAAGAATTTGCTGATGAAGCGCTAGATAAGTTTGCCAAACTGCGGGTTTTAGAAGTAACCAATGGTTGTACTCAATGGGCATTTCGTCGCGGCGATAAAGAAGCTTTATCGGTAGAACAAACCCGTGAATGTATGAATCTACTGATGGGTTTTATAAAACGAACAGAATTATATTTTCCGAGTGAAGGGCAACTTGAATTTGACGACGAACAAAAAGCATTTATTCAAGAAGCACGATCGCTCTACAAAAACGCATTTAAGGAAAATAATAAGGAATCAGAACGAAAATATTATGCGGCATCCACAGCCCAGTTTATTGTCTATGGTCATGAACGGGTACAGCAAGCCATGGCATTAGTCAAGCAAGATTATGAAACTCTTTTTTCGCCTTACTACATTGGACGGGGACAAAAATATATTGCCCCGTATTTAGAAGGATTTGAATAGTCTGTTTGGTAATATCTGCTGGAATCCTCATCCAATTTTTTGAGTAAAATGTACACCATAACTCAAGTGTGCCAATCGACAAACAGAGCATAGAGATAGGCGATTGCTTCCCCAATCAGGGTTCGTACTCCTTCGCTAGATTGCCACCATTGTTGCGGATCATACTCTTGAGGTTCAGCCGCAATCACACCAACTCGGATTTTTGGTTCCAATACGGCTTTAAATATAATCCAGCTTCGACGGGCATGAGGTCCCAACGAATAGAGATTAATCGATTTTACCTCTAATTCGGATGTCGATAACCATTCCCGTAGGGCGATGGCGCTTGCTTGAGTCCGATGTTTAATTACATTGGGGGCGGGAACAGCCACCAGTTGTTCTGGGTTAAATCCCAAGGTGATAAATGTAGCGGCGGTGAGTTCGGCAAAATTTTTGTATTCGGCTAAATAATATCCCTTGGAAACGGGCAAACCTGTAGTAATCAGGTAATTATAAGACCCGCGTTGGAAAAGTGCGATCGCGTCTTTAATGGCGTAATCTGGTATCCAGCCTTCCACCACCATGACATCAGCCGCCACGGGAGAGTTAACCGCCAGGAATGGATAGATAATGTTGAGGGTGAATAGCATGAGAGAAAGTATACAAATCAGTGTCACTATCCATCCCTGAATAGTCAGAGTCCACTGGATTTTGCGATGAATTAAACGAATTTTGATTTTAGCAGTTAACTTTCTGAACGGCTGTAATTTTTTTTTACCATGTTAGATTTAACCACTTCCATTAGTTGTTAGATTACCAAATAACTTATCCCATTGCCGTTCTTTTCAATTCATGATTTGTGTTCTTTCAATAGAGTTGCTTATTACCAACAATATCCTATCCATTACAGCCGTAACCATTCCCTCAAGTCATCCTCCCTTAAGTTGCGCTATCATATCGGCGGGATTCCAGTAAGCACGAGTGCTTTGAATTTTACCCGCTTCATTCACCTCAAAAACGGTGATTCCTTCAAACGTTATAGTTTTGTCACTCTTACTGAGTCCCTGCATTGTCCACTTAACCGCCGCTTCATTCCCCGCTACAAAAATATGCTCGATTGTCGATTCCAGTTGTTTAAATACTCCCTGTAGCTGAGCAAAAAATTCCTCAAATCCTTCATGAACTTTTGTGGGAGGTTGTCCTACCGGATCATAACTGACAGCATCTTCGGCAAAGTCGTCCAGCCAACCGTCGGGATTCATCGCTGCCACTTTGGTAAAATAAGTCCTGACCAGTGTTTCCATCGGTTTTGTTGACATTGTTTTATTCTCCATTGCTGAATACGTCTAGAGTCAAATTGGTATTATTGGACTGCTGATACTCAGGTATAATTGATAAAGTCAATTTTAATCCACAATTTTAGTTTTTATTAGTGGGTTACGGCGGATATCTCAATTAAGGTATTATTTACCCAGATTAAACTTCCGCCTAACCCACCCTACA
>CAKZMA010000841.1 GCA_937127375.1 uncultured Coleofasciculus sp.
AATGAGAAAAGCTTCAACTTTTTCCAAGCAATAAAAAAAGTATTTTATTCTAAATCTAGCTTTAGTTTTGCTATCTTTTTCTAACTGATTTATTTCCTGCCAATCATTCGCGACTGGATTTAATTTCTGTTGTAAAATTAAGTTTTCTTCTTCATTATCTTTCCAATCCTTCAGTTGCTGCCAGTTTTGGATTAAAGCATCATGTACTGGCTCAACATAGGGTTCCCCTTGATTGGAGCCTTTAACAATTAAGCGAGCGTCACAAAAGCGCTGGATAACGGTTTTGACCCGTTTGTTGTCTTCGTTATTGGGGTACTTCAGTTCAGACTCAGGAACCCGTCGTCGTGCTAATTCACCCCCCTGCAATGAAATCATCCGCAGCGCCACCCAACGCAATATTTTTTGCTCGTCGTTCGCCAGTTTGTTATATTCTTCAGTCGCTCGACGGGTGAGAGATGTCGTTACACCACCTAGTTCATCATAGTCTGCCCAAGTGATGGTGCGATCTGGATTCTCATTCTTTTTTAGCCCATCTATAAATCGCTGGGCTAGCTTATGATAAAGTTCACTCAACGTAAATGATAGCAAGGGTAACGCTCCTGGCATATCAGCAACTTCATGAATCAGTTGCTGAACTAGAGTACGGTTGTTCCGTTTCTCCGGGTCAAATTGCATGGCTCTAACCGCCGCAGGCGCTTCAATTGCTTCTTGCAAATCTTCTCGCGTCATGGGTGGTACTATAAATCGTGCTGCGTTCCAAATACGTTCCTCATCTTGCTGTTTCGATTCAACATCTTCTGATTGATTAGGCTGTTGGGCGTTGAGTAGCAACTTGAGTAGATTTTTATGCTTTTTGAGTTCAGCTTCAACGCTGTCTCGCAGTTGCGGTTCAAAGTCTGACCGCAATGTGATAACCAGTCGTAATTGATTTGGATAGTTTTCCAGTTGCTCTGATAGTCGTTGCAGAAACTGCTCTCGCTTAGTCTGATCACTGCACTGGGTCACTAATTCCTCAAACTGGTCAATCACTAGCAGGAGTTTTGTCTCAGTAGGGATACTATCCAGATTTATTTCTTTGAGTGCATTTTCCAATACTATTAGAGGTGACTCCCCAGGACGTATGGGAGTCAGAACGTTCCATTTTTCGTGTTTATGACGATGAGTTTGACTGTCTTGAGTCGATACCCATATCTGCGACTGCTGTGCTTCTTCCGGTGATTGCTTAAGGTGGGAAATCAAACCAGCTTTGACTAGACTCGACTTACCAGAACCAGACGCCCCTAAGACAATCGTGAGGGGGTGATCACAGACGCGATCGCACAACTGTTCGATTAACTGAGTTCTGCCGAAGAACAGTTGGCTATGCTCCTCCTCATAGGATTCTAAACCCCGGTAGGGATTGTTGTTGTCGTTCAGCTTGGGAGCATCAGGCAGTTCTTTTTTGTTAAAGTGTTTGGTGAGAAAAACATACATACCCTTGTCGTGTTTTTCGTCTATTGTCCATAACCCAGGAGTCTGACGTTTATTGCGTTGAGCTGTTGGCAGTTCAATCTCGTAAAGCACATACTGATACAGTTCATCGGCGGTAATGATTCCATCGCCTGGTTGCTTGCCATCTTTAGCTGGCGGATATGTATCAGCAGCTTCATCTCTTAACGCCTTCATCAAAGCAATCGCAAAGGGAGAATGTTCTGCATCTCCAAAATCGCGATTATTCTCCAGCGCCATCTCATCAGCCGCCGTTTGATCGTGCGCTGAAGAGGTGATCACTTGCCATGCTGGATCGTTAATGAACAAGTCAAAGTTATCCTTAAATATCTCCCTGACATGACCAAACTGCCTGGTATTAGACCAGCGGAAAGCCCCAGAATAACAACAGTCTAGAATAATCAAACAGTGGCGGCAGGGCAGTTGTGCTAGAGCTTTCCTCAACTGGCTCATGGGCAGATAGGTGTTAGTATCCCCATGTTTGGCATCCTGGGGAATCAAATAACCCTTCGGACCATCCTCGTTGTTAATCGCAATGCCATGTCCAGCAAAATAGAACAGGAGACGATCATTGACATCCACCCTTTCTTTGAGAGTCTTCAGCAACTCGTTGAGGTTTGCTAAGGTTGCATCCCCATTGAGCCACGCCCCGTTCTCAACTTGCTCGGCTGAGTTGGGTGGTGAAATCAGCGTATACCCATGCTCTTCACTCCCCAATAGTTCGGCAATGACTTTAGCATCCTTAGCGGCGGTTCGCAGTGGTGGCACTCCTGAGGTATAGTCATTAATGCCAATGACCACAGCATAGCTGTTGGTAAAGCCTGATTCTGATTGAGCCGTTGGTGAATTGACAACTGATCGCGCACCAGTTTGACGAGGTGCAGCTACGGCAGAGTTCCCTGACGGCTGAGGCAATGGAGAAGAAGTCTTTCCCTTGTCTGTATTACCCCCTGGAGCAATCGGGGTTGGCTGCGGTGGTTGAGGTGTTGTTGGAGGAGTTGCTGGACCCGAATAATCGGGAAAAGCCCGCGCCACCGCCCGGGCTAAGGCATCTAAACCCGCAGGATGTTGGAAGTAGGATAAGTAATTGCAAGCCACCTGATCCTGAATATAAGCCCCAGGCGATCGGTTTTCTGGTACACTCACGATACTCTTCACCGTTACCGCAATGTCATTAGCTTCTCCCATGAAAGGAAACTTAATTGCTCGATCCTTGGTTCTTTGAAGAGCCGCCTGAAGTCGATTAATTTTTGCTTGGTCTTGGGGAATCAGCGAAGTGTTTCCAGCAATAATACTATATAAACACTGCGGATCGGCACAGGTTTTCAACTCTTGGAGAAATTGCGATTTAGTCGGATGCATCTCATCCAGGTTGACATCGATCTTCTCAATCCATTCCACCAGACTGGCAACCACTTTCGCCGAAGGTATCACATAAGATAGATTATTAAATACAAACCCCAGACAGTAAGTAGCCAAGTCTTGTACGCCAGACCAAGGTGAGCCAGCATTGGGAGTCCCCGCCATAATCAGATGGTGTACAACTTGATTGCCTTGCCACTGCTCAATAAAGCTGCGGGAAACCAATCCACCCATCGAGTGAGCCACAATATGCAGCATCTTCCCATGATTAGGTGTGAATCCGACAGCAGCCAGTTTATCCCTGAGTTGCTTACCCAGTTCTTTAATCGGTGTGTTTAGGCTTTCATAATCAAATGTCAGCACCAAATCATAAATCTCAGCCAAGGATTTAGATTGCCCATTTACTATCACTTTGGCTTGTCGCACACTCGGCACCATACTTTCTGTATCGCCGAAGATGCCATGAATATAAAGAGCAATTCGTTGAGCCTTGGCAACTTCAGCTTTAACTTTTTGTAAGTCTTCCTCATAGTGGACGGTGCCATCTTCAGCCACCTGCGCCACTCTTAGCTTCGGATAGGGAAACTCCGAGCCGAACTGTTCACACTTCAGCTTCCGGAACAAGATTGTGATTGCACCACCAAAGCTGCGTTTCTTTTCGCTTCCTGATGGTGTTGGTAGCCGTTCTATCCGAATCTCGGTTTTGCCGTCTTTTCCTTTCCCCTGTCCCAAAGGCAGCCATAACTCCTCATCGTAATCGTAGGCAACGGGAAGAATGTATTCATTCTCAGCAATAGACTTATTAACCGATAGAACCCATGGGTTGTCGGGAGTCACCGTTTCGATGGTTTCATTGTCATCCACCTGCAAGTCCAACGTGTTTAACCCTGGATCGACCCCTCGGCTAGCGGTGAACTGGAAGGGCTGCGTGTAGTCATCTAAGATTGGCGGTAAAGTGGGACTGTCTAAATCTCGCGTTGAGGGTGGAACAGAAGATAAGCGAACATTTGCCCGTAAACCGGAGTGGGGCTGAATTGTTACCCCAAAGGAGAGGTCAGTCGGAACTTGGGGATTGAGTGGAACCGCATCTTTCGGTCGAACTGTAGTGAAGGTAATCTCACTGGTTACCCAATCATCGATCTCCTCAACAACACCAAATTGTCGGGACTGAATTTGATACATCAACAAATTCAGTGTATTGAGGCGACTTGGAAGCGATCGTCTCCCGCCACTGGATTCAACCCTGGGAGACGATAAGTTCTCCTGCTCAAGAAGCTTGGCATCAAATTCTGCTGTACTGACGATCAGCTTGAAAACATCCTGATATTCGGTAACTCCCTTTTTCCAAATCTTGTCTGGTACTTTGGCAGGGATATCATCCCGCATTTTCCGGTTGCCCTTCCAAATAGCTGCCCAGACTGCTTTATCTTCTCCTGGCTCAATCCACAAACCCCCATGCTGAGATAGTTCGCCCTGAGGGAATAAAGGTGGCACACTCACAGAATAGTCTTCCGCTACATCCAGAATGGCGCAGAAGAGCCGTTGATCGTAGGTGTTGGTTAGCTTAACCCGGAATGTCGGTTCCTGCCATTTACCATCTCTGTACTCATATTCCAGCCGCAGATGGGGTTCTTTGATCTCCTCACCCTTGTGGTAGATCTGAACCTTAACCGCATCGGCAGGAATTTGGCTTGCTGGATTCGCCAAATGAATCGTTGTTGTCCAACGGGCGATGTGTTCCAGATTTTTCACAGCCCTGAAGGCTTGGTTGTATCCTTTTAGAGATTCTACCAACGGGCGATTATCTGAAGGTTTCGTAATGACATACTGCCCATCCTTTGCCAAAAGACGATACTGGGCTTTTACTAATTCCTGTACTTCCCGAATATAAAGCGAGGGTTTCTCGCCCGGACCCACCGTCTGAAGATGGTGTCGCACCTGTTCTAATGCTTCTGAATCTCCTTCGAGATAAACCCCAATCGTAGGAGGCGGCATACTGATAGCGATCGCTCTCAATGTGGTATCTTCTGTCAGGTTTATCGGCTCTTTGGTGAATTCGACAATACTCTTATCAGGAAATACCTCAATAACCTCTGCTTCACCCACTGCCTCAGACAGTTGTCGCATTTGTTCTGAAGTGCTCTCTTCAGAATAAAGCGCCAGTTTTATAGGAATGTTACTAATTGTGGGAAAACCATGTATGGCTCCCCCATCAATCTGCCAATCCGTACCATTGTGACTCAAAGTAAAGAAAGGCTCACGGAGTTTAATAATGCCTGAACCACCTAGAAATGGAAGATTATCTAAATCTTCGGGATTCGTGGCATAATATCGTGGAGTTTGATCTTTGATACGGCTGCGGACACGAGAATTGACCTTCTTTAAAATTTCGCGATAGGAGAGAGGACTATTTGTTTTGTTTAGTGCATCCAGCAAAAAGTAAGAAAAAGCACCTCTGGTTTTGCCATCACCAGAATACTCCTGTGCCTTTTCCTGATCCTGACAAGCTGCCAGCAACACATGGCGTCCCTCCTGCAAGTCCCAGTCCTCTTTGTGCTGTTGTGAGCGGAATGCTACATCATTAGCAAAAATGAATTCTTTAATTGTTCTGGGTTGCGTCGCAGTGGGTTCATGGCGAACTTTCTGCTTCCCATCAAAATCCCTGGAGCCAGAACCCGAATGGCAGCTATCCAGTACGATGACAATGTGTGGATTGCGTCGAGCCACTTTCTCTATCAGATAGCGCAACTCCTTATTGGCTAAATCCCTAGCGCTGGTGCGGCTATCCCAACACACCAGTGTTTCCAGTTTGCCGTCTCGCTCTAAATAGTGGAAGTTTGGGGGGGCAGGTTCCTGCGAACCATGCCCACTGAAATAAAACAGCACCACATCATCTTTATCCGCCTGAGTTAGGTGTTGTTCAAAGCCTTCAATAACTGCCTGTCGAGTGGCTTCTTGATTAATCAAACGTTTGATATGCAACCGCTCCTCCGGCTGCTCAATTCTTGTCTTGAGATACTCTTCAATAGCTTCAATGTCGTTAACACACCCTTCTAGCTTTGCTCCTTTCTGAGGGTAATCATCAATTCCAACTAACAATGCATAAAGGTTGCGGCTCATAATGTTACTTATTGAATGTGCTTAAACTCTAATTTTTATTGTCTTCCTTAAGACAATAAAATAGGAGGCTGACTAAAACTAGACTCCTTTGTGCCAAGTTAATTGCTGAATTTTGTACTTTCTGTTGCTCTTTAATACAATTGCCATTGCACAAAAGTGCAATCTCAAACACAAAAAAATGCCAGTTCTTCAGCACGAAGGAGGCGAAGCTAACAACGAAGACGCCTCAAAAGGGTTGATAACGCAGGGAAAAGTAGACTCCGTTGTCTTGCAGCGAGTCCCCTTCAT
>CAKZMA010000842.1 GCA_937127375.1 uncultured Coleofasciculus sp.
ACCCTACTGTTAAGGATTTTCATTCCCTTCCGGAAGCGGTTCGGGAAAATCAGGTGTCTCGTTATTATCAGGGGATGCGGTTGGTGCAGGTGTAGGCTGTTCGCTTAATGTGGCAAGTTGCTTGACTTGATCTTTGTACTCCTGCGGTGCGAGAGAAACTGCTGTGGTAAATAGAGGCTTGGCTTCTTCAGTTTTCCCTTGTTGGCGGAGAATTAGGGCTTTAGCCAATACTGGGCGAAAATCTTGGGGATTTTCTTCGATCAGTTCATCATAAATGGTGAGGGCTTCGGTAAAACGCTGTTGACTCAGGTAGACTTCTCCTAACAACAATTTGACAGAACTCACATCCACTCTACCGGGTTGAGTCTGGTTCTGTTGTCCAGCGTTTGTGATCGTCTCTTGCAATAAACCAATCGCTGCTTCCGGACGGTTTTGCTGAATATACAAAGCCGCTAATCCTTTTAAGGCATTGATATCTCCGGGCTGTGAGGCTAAAATTTGACGGTAAGCTTGGGCTGCACCTTCGCGATCGCCAGTTTGTTCTCTCGCCTGAGCTAGCAACACCCCATATTCGGGTTGGTCGGGATTCAGTTCAGCTAAGGTTTCTAACGGTGCGATCGCGCCTTCAATATCCCTTAACTGTAGTTTTGTCTCTAATAGTCCCCGCAACGCGGTTTGATTTTGCGGTTCTCGCTGTAAAACCAGTTCGTACCCTTTAGCTTGTTCTTCAAGTTGATCTTGCTGTTCTGTGGATAGGCTGGGTTGGGCATTCGGTGTGCTAACAGCAGACGGCTGATTACTCTCTACAACACTCCTTAACAGCGGAATCGTCGATATACCCACAAATGCCAGCACGGCTAGCACTAACACGACTATCACCCAAACCCTGCGTTTTTGAGACACAAAAAATTCCTTGAACTCTACTGAACATTATGAACGCCAAGGCGTCGTTTGCGCCAATGGTTGCATTTTGATCGGAAAGCTAGCTTCTTCGAGAATTTGAGAATTTACACTCAGTTGCGGTTGATCGGCGTAGATAGATAGGACAAGGAAGAAAAGGACTAGAAAATAGTAGGTCTGAACGCCACAATCGATCCAGTCATGAATTATCTCAGTTCGGCGTTCTGCATTGGCTGCTGTTTTGGCTACGTTATTTAACTATTTTGATGCTCCAGCAATGTCAAGAATTTGTCCACATTAAAGGGTTTGAGAATATGATCAATGCCTAACCCCCTAATTTTCATCAGATTAATTTGATCGGCACTGGCTGTAAGAAAGACAAATTTAGTGTCAGCCGTGCTAGGATCTTGACGCAATGCCTCTAAAACGCCATAACCATCCAGTTTAGGCATCATCACATCACACAAAATTACATCCGGATGAAACTCTTTGGCTATTTCTACCCCAGCCTGACCATTGTCTGCTCCGATGGCTTCAAATCCTTCCATTTCCAGCAGTTCTAAGAGATTATCTCGAATTAAGCTTTCGTCTTCAATCACTAAAATTTTCTTCATTGGATATCCTCACGGTTTAATTTACATTTTGTCACAATTTTGCTCTACCTAACCGCCATCATCATCGGTGATTTCTGCTATCTTAATCAAGATGAAACGATATCTGAACGTACTCCAGTTGTTCTGGAGGACTGCTCTCGCCGCTGAACTCGAGTATCGCCTCAACTTTCTGATTGCTGCCTTAAGCAGTCTCGGAAACTTAGTGGGCAGTTTATTTGGGTTATTTTTGTTTTACCGCACTGGCTACACCTTTAAGGGCTGGAGTTGGGAAGAAGCCTTGGTGATTCTAGGTATTTTTACCCTTCTCCAAGGATTTGCGGCGACGCTGCTGAGTCCTAATCTCAATCGCATTGTCCAGCATGTCCAGCAGGGTACGCTTGACTTTATCTTACTTAAGCCGATTAGTTCCCAGTTTTGGCTGTCATCTCGCACCCTGTCGCCTTGGGGATTGCCCGATTTAATTTTTGCGGGAATCCTCCTAGCTTATGCAGGTGAACGCCTTAACATCAGTGGGGTTGATTACCTTTTGGGCGCTGTTCCCCTGGTGTTTGGTCTGATCAGTCTTTACAGCCTCTGGTTTATACTGGGAGCTACGAGTATTTGGTTTGTCAAAATTTATAATGTGACTGAAGTGCTGCGCGGGTTGTTGGAAGCAGGGCGTTTTCCGATGGTGGCTTATCCCACCGTTTATCGATTTTTCTTTACCTTTGTTGTCCCTGTGGCGTTCTTAACCACGATACCCGCCGAGGTAATATTAGGTCGCGGTGAGTTCGTCTGGGTGGTGGGTGCGGCGATTCTGGCATTAGGATTACTGTTAGTGTCTGGTATCTTTTGGCGGTTTGCCCTACGGTTTTATACCAGTGCCTCGAGTTAATACCTGTAGAGATGTGATGCCAAAAGCGTCTGTAGGGGCGGGTTTCACAACTATCGTTTTTTCTCACCCAGATGTTACTAAACCCGCCCCAACCCAATGAAAAACAATGCGATCGCAATGGGACTGTTTACTACAAAATTTAGGCGAATGGCAAGGTTCGTTTACCCGCTTCTCGCCGCCAGGAGAACCGTTGACGGATACACCAACGGTTGTCAGCTTGGAGGGACTCAATCAAAATAAAACGGTGCGCCAGGTGATTCGCCGTTATCCCCCCGATCGCGCTGTCGAGGAAACGGTCTTAGAATACAGTACCTTAGCCAGAAGTGTGCTATTTTTTGAGGCGGGCGCATTCTCTCAAGGCTCAATGCAGTGGGGTCCTTTTTCCGAATTTGGGGCTGAATTAGGCTTAATTGCCGGAAATCGCCGCCTACGGTTAGTGCAACTCTACAATAAAGATGCTCAACTGTCTCAGTTAACCTTAATTCGGGAAAAACGCGCCGGAACCGATACCCCAGAACGTCCTCCCCTAAGAGTTGATCAATTACTGGGAGAATGGCAAGGTGAAGCCATTACCCTCTATCCCGACTTGCGATCGCCAGATACCTATTCCACTAAACTCACGATTGAACGCCAAGACAGTAACCGCCTGATCCAACAGCTAACCTTTGGCGTCGGCGCATCCGTTCAGACCCTAACCTCCAGTGCTAGAATCGACGGAGAGATGCTCTATTTCCCGGATGGTGGATTACCCGTTCAGGTCGTACTTCTCCCCGATGGCGCGTCTTCTAACTGTCCATTAACGATTAAATCCGGTCACAGTTTTGTCCTAGAAGTCGGTTGGTTAGTCGAACCTAACCTACGCCAGCGACTGATTCGCCGCTATAGCGATCGCGGATCTTGGGTAAGTTTGACGTTAGTTAGAGAGCAACAAGTGAAACGTTTCGCGTAAGTCATTATCAATTATTATCAACTATTAAATTATTAATGGTTCATCGCTCGTCGTTCTACCATGAACAATGAGCAATGAACGTCAAATACCCAGCGTAACAACACCCCAGAGGGAGGGTTCATAATGTGGACAGTCTTGGCGAACTATATTCCCCATGGACATTGTTATCTTTGGCAGCCAGGACTGGTATGGCTTCATCTATTGTCCGATTCGTTAACTGGACTAGCTTACTATTCGATTCCAGTAACCTTAGTTTACTTCGTCCGCAAGCGACAGGATCTGCCCTTTGACTGGATATTTTGGTTATTTAGTGCCTTTATCTTAGCCTGTGGTACGACCCATATTATGGGTGTGTGGACGCTATGGCATCCCGATTACTGGCTTAGTGGAATGATCAAAGCAATCACCGCGATCGTTTCCCTGGCTACAGCCGTACTGCTGGTGCAATTAATCCCCAAAGCTCTAGCATTACCCAGTCCGGCTCAACTCGAACAAGAAATCAGAGAACGCAAAACAGCAGAAACTGAATTACAGCATACTCTACAACGCCTCACCTTTCACGTAGAAAATTCTCCCTTGGCGGTGATTGAATGGGATAGTCACTATCGAGTCCAACGCTGGTCCCAACAGGCTGAACAAATCTTTGGCTGGAAAGCAGAGGAAGCCTTAGGTCGGCAGATTGATGAGTTGCAACTAGTATTTACTGAAGATAGAGACGCCGTTGATGTGGTGATGACGAATTTACTTGATGGTAGTACGCCTCGCTCTATTTGTTGTAACCGTAACTACACCAAAGAGGGTGCAGTCATTGATTGTGAATGGTACAATTCAGCACTGCGCGATGACGCCGATAATTTAGTCTCAATTTTATCCTTGGCACTCGATATTACCAGCCGCAAGCAAGCAGAAACCGCACTTCAACAAGTCAATCTGGAATTAGAACATCGCGTTGAAGAACGAACCACCCAGTTACAGCAACTCAATCAACATTTAGAACAAGAACGCCAACAACTCCGACAAATTATTACCGTTGCACCCGTAGCGATGGCAATGTTTGATCGGCAAATGCGCTATCTGGCTTATTCTCAACAGTGGCTCACTATTTATGGCTTATACGAACAATCCCTGATCAATCGGTGTCACTATGATATATTCCCCGATCTACCCGAATCGTGGCGAGACGATCATCAACGGGCGCTACAGGGAGAGATTATTACCAAGAGTGAAGATGTCTGGCAACGGGCTGATGGTACGACAATTTATGAACATTGGGCGATTCATCCCTGGTATACCTCAACTGGGGACGTTGGCGGAATTGTGCTTGCCTGTTTTCCGATTAATGAGTTAGTAGAAGCCCGAGAAGCAGCTTTAGCAACGGCGCGGCTCAAGTCTAAATTTCTGGCAAATATGAGTCACGAAATCCGCACCCCGATTAATGGAGTTTTAGGGATGATGCGGTTACTCTTGCAAACGAATCTGAACCCTCAGCAACTTAATTACACGCGCACGATCGAAAGCTGTGCTAAACATTTGCTCACTGTAATTAATGATATTCTTGATGTTTCTAAACTCGAAGCCGGGAAAATGGCTTTGGAGCAGATCGACTTTAGCTTAGAACGTTGCTTGGATTCTGTGATTGATGTCTTAGCAGTACAGGCAGAGGCAAAGGGATTAGAATTAGCTATCCTGATTGAATCGAATGTTCCTCGACAGTTACAGAGTGATCCAGGACGTTTACGTCAGATTCTATTGAATTTGGTCGGTAATGGGATTAAGTTTACCGATGCAGGGGAAGTAGTGGTGCGGGTAGCGGTCAGTGGGCATCAACCCACAGATACTTTATCTCAATCTTCAGTTACCCTGCGATTTTCTGTCACCGATACCGGAATTGGCATTAGCGCGGCTGATCAATCCAAATTGTTTCAAGCATTTTCCCAAGTCGAGGCTTCAACAACACGGCGCTATGGGGGAACGGGTTTGGGATTGGTGATTTGTCAGCAATTGGTTGAGTTGCTGGGGGGTAAAATTGGGGTTGAGAGTAAGGTGGGTCAAGGATCAACATTTTGGTTTACTGTACCCGTTAAGACGCAACTCTTACCACCCGCCCAAGCCGTTCCCTGGGCACTACGCCAGCTCAAAATTTTGGTAACAGCAGAAAATGCCACAACTCGCCAAACTGTGCGATCGCATCTGGAAGCCTGGGGGATGCAGATTGATGAAGCCACGGATAGTACCAGTACCATGGACGCTTTACGGAATGCGGTGACGCAATGTCATCCTTATGATGTGGCGATTCTGGATTTGCAACTCCCTGGAAGTCAGGGTGAGTCAATTGTGCCGATGATTCGCTGTAATCCCAGTTTGGCGTCCACTAAATTGATTGTGATCACAACAATGCATCAGCTTGATACGGTGCAAGAGTTGGAATCGATGGAGATTTTGGGGTATCTGACTAAACCGATGAAAGCGTCACAGCTATGGGAGAGTTTATTGGCTGCGGTGACACCTGAGGTAGATCTGGAGACTTGGCAAACCACTATCCATCAACCCACTCATCTGAATGATTCATCCCACTTGAAGATTTTACTGGTTGACGATCATCCCATCAATCAAACGGTGATCGTCAACCAGTTGCAAATGCTAGGGTATCAGCCTGAGTGCGCCAGTAACGGATCAGAGGCGTTGGCGAAATTACAAGCCCAGTCCTACGATATCGTGTTTATGGATTGTCAGATGCCTGTCTTGGATGGTTATGAAGCGACTCGTGAATTACGACGCCAAGAAGGGTCAAATCGGCATACGATTGTCATTGCTTTAACCGCTAGTGCCTTAGAGAGCGATCGCGAAAAATGTTTGGCGGTGGGGATGGATGACTTTCTCAGTAAACCCTTTGATCAAGATACCTTACAGGCAATGATC
>CAKZMA010000843.1 GCA_937127375.1 uncultured Coleofasciculus sp.
AGCTTCCCCAGCTTCCCCAGCTCCCCCAGCTCCCCCAGCTTCCCCAGCTTCCCCAACAGGAACGGAGAGGGTGGGATTCGAACCCACGGACCTTTTGGGTCACTCGATTTCAAGTCGAGCGCATTCGACCACTCTGCCACCTCTCCAGGCTTATCTATAATACCAAGCCTGAGCGTTCATGGCGAGTGTCTGGAAACAAATTGTCCGCTAACGGGTTGAGGATGCCGATAGAGAAACTCTTCGAGTACGACAGAATAGTCATTTCCCACCCAAACCAGAGAAATTGAAGCAACCTCACCCGCTTCCAGAGACACCAGCGAAAAATTCCGCAGTCGGTTTGTTTCCGTTTGCACAATTCGGGGCACACTGGCTGAATTCAGATACACGGTTCCCTCTGAACTGGTTTTGACAATCGTTCGCAATCGCTTGGTTGTGTGGCGTAATCGGTGATGCATGTGACCGAACGTAACCAAGGGAATCTGTTTTCCTAATGCTTGAACTTGCGCGATCGCGGCTTCAAAATCCGGGTCTCCATGATCGCCGCCCAAGGGATGCCAGTCCCTGCCACAAGGCGATTCGGCTTCCTCGCCTAACCCCGTTGGTCCATTGTGACCTAAAAAAAGAATCCTGTTGTAGTCTGTGGCTTGGGCGGCGGCGACAATTCGTTCAACGGACTCCTCAAAACTGTTGACCCCATACCAATCCCGATAGAAGTCTTGATTTTTCCACGCTGATCCGCCCCAACTAAACGGACGCCCTCCGACTACCGAAAGTTGAAGTTCGGGAAAGTCCAGATACCCATAACCCACATGGGCATCTCCCAGTGCCTCTAACTGATCGTGTAACCAATTTTCCTGTTGACGGTTGTATGGACATTTTTTCCGTCCCCAAGCCGATGCGGTATACCAAGCGTCGTGATTTCCCAGAATTACCGCTTTCGGCAGATCAACACAAGCAACTCGCTGCACCACCCCCACAGACTCGTTGCCAAAATCTCCGACAAACAGCACCAAGTCAACACTCAACTTTTGGAGTGCGATCGCGTCTTGGGCTTCCCACTGATCGTGAACATCACCAACGACGGCAATTGTAATAGATGGCTGATTATGACTGGTCATATTCATAGTTTTTTAATTATTCCTGTTTCCAGCATAAAAAAAAGCCGCACTCGTTGGCTTAAGTCCAAAAACCATCTGAGGGCTTGTCGGGGCGATCCGATGACGAAATAAGAATTACTCAAAGTTGCCCCCAAGCTAACACCACCTGTAAGGGCTTGGTTACCAAGCCCCTACTTAATGGCACGCTTGTTCAGGCTGGTGGGCAATGCTCACCCTACGGTATATTAAGGTTTTGGCGATCCCAAAAGGCACATTTTCAGTGCCATTGACTCTAAGCTTTTTTACGCCGTAGTACAGAAGTGACACCGAACATGCCCATCGCCACTAGTCCTGCAACTGTACCGGGTTCCGGTACCGAAGTAGAAGTAGAAAATCCTTCAATTTTCAAGCCAACTCGCGAACGAGCATTCTCTAGGTTGGGATTCGGAGAACCCTCTAGCCAACTCATATTAGCAATCCCTGAAAGAGAGGTAATCGAGGTATCACTGGCAAAATAGTTCTTTGTGATAGTGGTGTTCCCTTCACCTAGGGGTGCAATAGCAGAACTGGATACTGGAGCGACTGCGATTCCGTTAACAGCGTTGACATTCAGCAAAATTTCAGTACCGGGATCGACTTTACCCGATTTCGTTGTCGCTCGTGTCCAGAGGTAAAATCCATTTAAAGACTTAGCGGGTGGATTATCTTGGTAGAACGCAATGGTTTGCCCACCCAGGGTAAAGGAAACGGTATTCCCATCCCAATTTAAAAGCCATGGCACTTCTTGATCATTCTGCCAATTCCACTGCAATTGCTCAACGGTTGTGTGGATATCATCTTCTTTGGTGGAAAACTCCCAGTCAGCAAAGCCTTTAGCTCCTGCTCTCCCTTCCACCGTCCAGTTCAAGTTAGTCCAGCCTTCGGGAACAGTGTCACCCTCACTTACAAATGTTAAATCAATCGCCGCAGCAGGTTGAGATAACATGCCAAAACTCAGGACAGATGCTCCAGCCGCCAATGTTGTGGCAACTAGCTTGTTGTGTATCATGTTCATCACGATCTCCAAAATAGACGAGACAGTATTTGTTGCTATAGTGACCAGTTTAATTCTTTGAGCTGAGAAAAATATCAGGTATCAGCTATTTCCCATTTAACCTGCCTAATTTGATCGCTGAATTCCTCTCCTTGAGGATAATTCCTGGGAAAATTTAGAGGGGGTGGGGTTGGGTTTGGGATTTAGTCGAAACTCCGGTAATCTATATAGGCGTTGGATCAGGAGTGTGTTACCCATGGAACTGGTTAAAGTACAAATGATGTTCGAGAACGCCCCCAGAACATCCCATAAAGACTATTCACCGGAGTTAGAAGACTTAAACGGGGAACGGGTGGAATTATCTCGTCTACCCTGCTGCGGCGAGTTGATTTCGTTTGCTGAAGGGATGCTGCACGATGTCGGACCCTGCTTTACGGTGATTGAGGTTGTCCATTTCGCATCCCCAAAGGAAAATGGTTTGGTCGGTCAAATCATGCTACGCAAGTGTTTTCCTCGCTAGAGGGTTGACGGTGATTTGGTGAGATCCCCACATTAGGATAGATGATAATTCTCAATATCGGACGATAATCTCAAAACGCAAACCTTTGGCAGTGAAGCATCATGCAATTTGTGTCCGATCCCCCTATTGCCGAGAAAATCCAGCAGATGAAGCAACGAGTTCGCTGGCAAGATCCGTTAATCGTTGAACGGGATATTGATCAAACTCGGCTGGTATTAGACGATGATCAACCCGATCATCCAGAGTTCTCTTTTTTAGTCGTCGGTGATACAGGCTTTGGGTCTCACAAACAACATGATCCACAACGCAAAATTGGGGAAATGATGCTAAATCACCGCGATAACTGCCGCTTTGTATTGCATACCGGTGACGTGGTATATCAGGTAGGTTCGAGTGAATATTATCCCCAAAACTTTATTAAACCCTACCGCGAGTTTCTCGTCGATGGCGACTCTCACCATAAAATTGCTTATGACCAAATGGTGTTTAATCTTCCCTTCCTCACCATCCCTGGAAATCACGATTACTACGATTTACCCTTGGTCTATGGCTTTATGGCACAGGTAACTTGGCCCCTACGCCACCTGTTTAAGACTAAACTCGATCTAAATGTTGGTTGGCACGGATCGCATAAGGGCAAAGCTTATACTAAAGCATTCTTAGACTATCTGAAACCATTGAAGCAATGGGGACAGTTGGAAAATCATTTAGATCACCACTATACGGCGAAGACGGATACAGGACGTTGCTTGCGCTATCAACCCGGAGAGTTTACCCGTTTACCGAACCGTTATTATACGTTCCGTAGTGGTGGAATTGACTTTTTCGCCCTCGATTCCAATACCTTTAACGACCCCGCACCGATTCCCAACACTCCAGAAGGGAAAGCCTTTCGCCATCTTTTAGAACAGCGACGAGATGAATTAGAAGCCGAAAAACAGCAACTTATGGAAACCTCCAATACTTTGGATGCGGATAACCCGGAAGAGGCGGAACAGCTTGATGATTTGAATGTGAAATTAGAGCAAATTGATGAACTAAGCTTGGATATTAATAAGCAGTTAGCATCAAATGAAGAAACCACGATTGATTTTGAACAATTAGACTGGCTGCGACAAAAGCTAATCCAGTCTTGGCATACCGACGAGGTAAGAGGACGAGTGATTTATCTGCATCATCCTCCTTATGTGACTGAAGCCACTAAATGGCAACAGGCGCAAACAAGGGCAGTTCGCCGCCGCCTGCGCCAAGTCTTAGATGCTGTGGCGACGGAGGTGGGTGATTTAGCACAGGGGCGTCCTTTGGTAGATTTGGTGTTAACTGGTCATGCCCACTGTTTAGAATATCTAGAAACGGTGGATACTGGACATGCGGATTCCCATATTCCCTGGATTATTTGTGGTGGGAGTGGTCATAGTTTACGCCGTCAACGGAAAGAAGGGTCAGAGATTACGGAATCCGTTGGGTTTATTGACAATAATCCCTCCCATTTGGTGGCGCGATCGCACTTTTATGCGGGACGCCATGGTCATGGTTCTAAAAAGCAGCGACTCTATTCATTTTTACGAATTGATGTTCTAGAGGGTAATCCGCCGAAGTTCCGAGTTCAACCATTTATTGCTGAACGATGTCACCAAACGTGGAATAATTATTCTAAGGAAGCGTTTGTTATT
>CAKZMA010000844.1 GCA_937127375.1 uncultured Coleofasciculus sp.
CAATCGCCCCTTCGATAACTTTAGACTCGCTATCTCAAAACCCGACTACTTTTTCGGACGCCAGAAACTCCTCGCCAACGTCATGCGATCGCCTTTTCAAGTGAGAATCATTCTCGGTGGACGCCGTTTGGGTAAAACTAGCACATTAAACGCTATTCAATGGACGCTATTTAACCAAAATAGCCGTGCTTTTCCCGTTCTCTTTAATTTACAACAAGAGCAACCCGAAAGTCTAGATAACTTCCGATATTTGCTAATTCTCCGATTACAAGAAGCGCTTATCCAAAAGCAAACCCAATCATCAAACGCTGAGTCTCGATTAGGCTTGAGACGAACCTATCGCCGCTTACTTAGACAGTTCTCTGGTGGCGAAATTGGCATCTCTGGATTTAAATTAAATGTTACCAATCCTCATCAAGAACGGCGTTTAATTCACGAAGACTTCCGCCAAGATTTATTGAAAATAATTAAACACCTGCAAAAGCACAACCTTGAAGGCATTTGCTTTCTCTTAGATGGCGCAGAATTTATTGTCCGCCAAGAGTGGGCAAATGATGCTTGGAGTTATCTGCGGGGATTAAAAGACACCGATACGGCTATCAACCCTTTCTTAGGATTCTGTTTCTCTGGCTATCGTGACTTGAAAGATTATCAGCAACGAGTCGGTTCTCCGCTGCTGAATATTGCTGATGTAGAATGGTTAGGGACATTAACCGAATCCGACACGCGATCGCTGATTGTTCAACGAAATCAAAATCAAGGTGTTCCCCTCACAGAAATAGGATATAATACGATTCTAGATTGGGCGGGATATCATCCCTATCTCACTCAACAACTCATTAATGAGATTTTTGATGATTATCAGATGGGTAAATCCCGTTCGACTGAGAGTTTTATGCTGCATCAACAACGAAAACATGACCGCGATTTTTCCGCTTGGTGGGATGAAGATCAACGATCTTATGGTTTTAGTCAGGTAGAACAAACCGTTTATCGTACCCTCGTTCAGCAGCGAGAGGGAACCGCTGAGACATTAGCAGAACAAGCGCAATTTAGTTTTGGAGAAGTTGCGGATGCGTTGGAAGTTTTGACGGGAACGGGTGTGATTCGCCAATTAGATGATCAGCGATACAGGATGGGTTCAAAACTCTTTGAGGAATGGGTAGTGCGGGAGAGACGTTAATTCAGCAGCCCCTAATTATTCAATAAAGGTCAATTAAGGTTTGATCATCAAAAACACTCCCACAGCAATCATGATACCGCCTGCAATCATATTGATTCCTTTTCTGATTCTAGAACTGATCAGTAATCTCGCTTTATCCGCCATAAATGCATAACCGAGTTTGACACCGCCTACAGCTACGATAGTAATCGCGATAATAATGATAGTATCAAGATAAGAGATTTGGGACAGATCAATAAAAGCTGGGAAAAACCCCAGATAAAATAAGGCTGCTTTTTGATCAGCTAATGTAATAGATAGTCCGGCGATAAAACTAGACAGCCAAGAAGATTCCATAACGGCGGCTGTCTCCACTTTATTCAATTTTGCCCGACATAATCCTATTCCCAACCAAATAAGATAAGCACCACCCAGATACTTAATCAGGAAAAATAAGCCTCCCATTTTTGCCGCCAGCAGTGATAAACCCCAAATAGCGATGATAATGAAAATGATGTCACCGACGACTATTCCTAGGGTGGTGAAAACACCATGAATAAAGCCAGACGTAGCGGATCGGGTAGAGACAGTCAATACACTAACACTGGGAATAGAAGCCAGAACGACCATTGCACTGAATAATGCCATAATGGTGCTAAAGGTCATACTGCTTTTCATGACAATTGAATCGTTAATTGTGGGATAGGTTGTAGGTTGGGTTTCGACTTCGCTCAACCCAACAATATGAAGGCGCAATGGGAGTATGGTATTTGATAAAGGGCACGATAGTATCGTGCCCCTACCTGATCAATTTAATCAGTTACGTCTAATTTAAGATGACTGATTGAGAAACGCCTCGATCGCGTCAGCAGCCAGATGGCTAATCGGTTTCCCTTGACTGGCGGCGGCGTCTTTGAGACGGCTGTACAGATCATCATTTAGAGAAATCCGATGGCGGGTTTTCTTGGTGGGTTTAGGGAATTCGTAATTGGCAGAATACTCCCGAATCGCATCAAATCCCACGCGATCGCAAAAATCACCGAAACTTTCCCCGAGTTCGCGCTGTTGCTTGAATTGCATGAACATGGGTTCGAGGAAGGATTCGAGTTCCTCTATCGGCAGTTTTTCGATATAGGCTCGTGCTAATCGGGTTTGATCCGGTGAACCGCCTAACCACATTTGATATTTTCCCGGCGCACTCCCCACAAATCCTAATTCTGCCATGTAAGGTCTGGCACATCCATTCGGACATCCCGTCATCCGGATGACAAAATGGTCATCCTTTAATCCCAGCTTGTCCAACAGCGCCCGAATTCGTGCGGTAATCCCTGGAATTGCCCGTTCTGATTCAGTAATCGCCAAGCCACAGGTGGGTAGGGCGGGACAAGCCATGGAATAGCGGACTAGGGGTTCGATTCCTTCTGGGGTAATTTGCACCCCATGTTGGTTGAGAATCTGTTCAATGGGTTGCTGTTGGTCCTTTTCAATCTCATACAGAATGGCATTGTGATTGGGTGTCATTCGCATGGGTAGGTCAAATTGCTTGACAATTTCCCGTAAGGCTGTTTTTAGCTGGAAGTTCCCCTCATCTTTAACTCGCCCATTCTCAATGGAGATGCCTAAAAATAACTTACCGTCTCCTTGCTCATTCCACCCCAGATAGTCTTGGTATTTAAAGGCGGGGAGGGGTTTGTAGGGGGCGATAGGCTTACCGAAGTAATCTTCAACCTTAGCGCGGAACTTATCAACCCCCCAATCATTGATCAGGTACTTCATTCGAGCATGACGACGATTTACGCGATCGCCATAGTCTCGCTGAGTTGCCACAATCGCTTTAATTAAGTCGAAGATATCATCTTTTGCCACATAGCCAATCGGATCAGCCATACGGGCAAAGGTTTCTTCTTTATTATGGGTGCGCCCTAAACCACCACCCGCGAGAACATTGAATCCTTCTAATTCTCCCTGCTGATTCATCATCACCACCAAGCTAACGTCTTGGGTGTAGAGGTCAACAGAGTTATCGCCAGGAACGGTAACACTACACTTAAACTTACGGGGCATATAATGTTCCCCATAAATCGGTTCTTCTTTATCCGCGAATGTCGTACCATTGCCATTACGCTGACGCGCCGCTTTCACCTCTGGGGCTTCTTCGGCGCTAATTGCCTTTTCCCCATCCAGCCAAATTTCATAATAAGCGCCCGTCTGAGGGGTTAATAAATCGGCAATTTTATCGGCATACTCCCAGGCATACTGGTAGTCAGGACGAGTCTTGAACGGGGCGGGAGGTGCCATAACGTTGCGGTTTAAGTCCCCGCAAGCGCCCAGGGTTGAACCCAGATTGCGAACAATGGCGGCAATTGTTGCCTTTAAGTTCTTTTTGAGAATACCGTGAAGCTGAAACCCTTGGCGAGTGGTGACTCGCATTGTATGGTTCCCGTATTCATCGGAGAGTTGATCCAGCGTCAGATAGAGTTGGGGGGGGATAAACCCGCCAGGAGAACGGGTTCGCAGCATGAACTGATAGTCTTTTTCTTGCCCTTTAACCCGATTATCACGGTTATCTTGCTGGTAGGAACCGTGAAATTTAAGAATTTGTACCGCATCACCACTGAAGTGAGTGGTGTCTTCGAGTAACTCGCTGGCGACGGGTTCGCGTAAGCAGTTACTGCGTTCTTTTATGCCTTCAAGCTTAGACGTTTTCTGTACAGAGGGATTCTGAGATACAACCATGGATGCTATAAGTCCGAACGGATCAGCTATATTACCGTAACTCTATCGGGATTACGTTGAATAGTTTGATCCTAATACCTGGGTCATCGGTGTGGGCGGGACTTTGATATAAATTAAGATTGCGGATTAAGACTGGCGGTGTCACGCGATCGCAAATCAGAAAGCTAGTCTAGCACAGGCTTGTCCGGAAGACCCACTTAAAGTGGGTGGGTTTCGACTTCGCTCAACCCATCCTACGGTATATCAAATTTCTCTATTTCTTCTCTACTCAGTCCTGTGACTTCTGTGATGGTGTCAAGATCAGTCCCTTTTTGTTTTAGTTTTCTGGCTACGTTAATCTTTTCTTGCTGTTTACCCTCCTCAATTCCCTCCAATCGTCCCTCTGAGCGCGAACTTTCGATTATGCTAACTTCATAGCGTCGAT
>CAKZMA010000845.1 GCA_937127375.1 uncultured Coleofasciculus sp.
GAAGAGTTACAACTGACGGTGAAAACGCCGCATCAGATTGGGTTTCGCCGTCAAGGTAGGTCACGTTGGGTTTGTCTCGATGAGAAACTATTACGACAATTTTTAACCAATTTACTGTCAAATGCGATTAAATATTCCCCAGAAGGAGGAACGGTACAATTTGACCTCATGTTTGACGCTGATCAGGTCACATTCACGATTAAAGACCAAGGAATTGGGATTCCCGAAAAAGAGCAAGATCAGTTATTTGATGCCTTTTATCGCAGCAGTAATGTGGGGACAATATCGGGAACCGGATTAGGACTAGCGATTGTCAAAAAATGTGTGGAACGCCATCAGGGTGAAATTGCGGTAGACAGTGAAGTAGGCAAAGGAACAACGTTTATTGTGACGATTCCAGTGGAGTCTGAACTGTCACCAGAATCGTTAAAGTCGGGTGCGTTAGCGAAGCGTTCCCAAAGGGTAGCGTAACGCACCGAAAATGTTCGTAGTTTGTAGTAATCCATTAAATAAAGGGCGGGTTTTGTTGTTCAGTTATCGTTAAGCCACCCAATTGAGTCCCTAAACCCGCCCCTACAATGGATTGATATTTTTTTTACATTAGGGTTTAAAATTTTTCATCCTCCCTACACTCATTCAACAGGAACGCCAACGTGCCGCCAGAGCAGAAAGAGCGTTGCAACAACAACAACAACAAACGGTTATTCTACTATTTTCCTTGCGTTTAAGTCTAGAACAAATTGCTACTGCTTGTAATCTTTCTGTAGCATACTTCAGCGTTATTATTGAGTGAGGGGATTAGGAATCCGGTTCTTTTTTCCCGATCAAAAAATAAGTCATCATCTCCCCCTTCCCTTTCACCAGAATCATTCCCCGTTCTTGAAACACATACTGATCCTGTAAATCTTTATACGTCGCGGCTGTCACTTGAATTGTACCCGGAAGTCCATGAGATTCCATGCGGCTAGCTGTATTCACTGCATCTCCCCATAAGTCATAAATAAACTTTTTCGTGCCAATGACACCAGCCACCACCGCGCCTGTATTAATACCAATGCGAATATTCAGTTCAGCATGATACTGGTGATTGAACTGTTTAATTACCTGTTGCATATCCATCGCCATTTCTGCGATCGCAGCAGCATGCTTATCACAGGGAGTCGGTAATCCACCTACAACCATATAGGCATCGCCAATGGTTTTGATTTTCTCCAAGCCGTAAGTTTCGGTAAGCTGATCAAAGGCAGAAAAAATTTCATTGAGTAACTTAACTAATTCTGTTGGCGATATCCGTTGGGAAAGCTGGGTAAACCCCACAATATCCGCAAATAATACAGTTGCTTCTGTGAAACTATCGGCAATCGTCTGCTGGTTTTGTTTCAAGCGATCGGCGATCGCTTTAGGTAAGATATTTAACAGCAGGAGTTCTGATTTTTCCCGTTCTGACTCAATCGCAGCCATGTCATCGAGCGATCGCACAATATACATCACCAATGTTCCGGTTAATAACAAGCCACTCAACAGCGTGACTCCAGCCAGAGGTGGAATCGCTAAACCTGAATTCTCTGGTATTTCCCAAAAACGGAGTGACAATTCCTGATCCGCGATTTGAATCGAGTGATTGTAGAAAACAGAGTTCTGGCAAGATGATAAATCCGGCTTCATCTCAACTGTTTGTGTCCGCGATTGATACAGTGCCAGATACTGTTCAGCAGCGGGTAACGACGGATCAGATAGGCAAAAATTGAGTGTATCAATCTGAACTCCTTTCAGTGAATTTGTGATAATTTCTTCTAATGAATAAACCCCAATCATTGCCCCCCGAAAAGCTTGACGGCGACTGTCTGGCGTATTATGAGGCATATCCTCATGGTAAAGCGGTAGCAAAATCGTTAGACTATCAGGCGGTTTACCCGGTATCTTGAGCTTACTGGTGGCGACTAGGCGTCCTGTTGTGCGAGCTTTTTCTAGTATATTTTTACCCACCGGATGAGACGCTAGATCAAAACCGATCACATCTTTTTGTGCAGAAAAGGTAATCGGAAAATAATCCGAACGCGCTTTAGCAATTACCTGTTTTTTTTTAGAATTGTATTCATAAATATAGAAATTTGTCAATCCCCGTTCTGCCATTTTCGCTTCATAACTAGGGCGTTCCTGTGCCGACACTGGTTTCAGCCAACCCAGGGTTAAAATCCCTGAATGGATAGATAGAAAATGTTGGGTAAACGCTTCATACTCCTCTTGCTGCACCTGATCAGACGCTTCATGAAACGCACCCAAGGAGACAACCATATAATAATATTCATCAATTTTACGTTGAAATGTGGTCGTCAGGTGATCGGTTCGCTGTTGCAATTCTGATTGGGTTTGATGATTTGACCATCCCCAAGCCACTGTCGTTGCCACAATTGAGAGTCCAATTCCCACCGTTAAGGTTAACCCAACGGGAATATAGCGATAAAGTTTAGCCAACACGGGTGTATCGGTTTTAAGCATAAGCCAAGCATTTCCATTCATTAACCTGGTACAAGAACCGTTCAAAATACCAGTTTGACCGTGATCGCACCCTGCTTTTATCTTGACTCAACGGATTTAATTGTCAAGAGAGGGAATAAGTTTTTTATCGGCTGTACTTTGCCCTTTTGCTTATCTTCACAAAATAAGATTATATATCCGGATCTTTTTTCCTGGTCAAAAAATAAGTCATCATCTTCCCCTTGCCTTTCACGGGAATGATACCCCGTTCTTGGAACTCGTAGTTATCGTGTAAATGTTGATACGTCGCGGTTGTCACTTGAATGCTATCTGGAAGTCCATGAGATTCCATGCGGCTAGCTGTATTGACCGCATCCCCCCATAAGTCATAAATAAACTTTTTCGTGCCAATCACGCCAGCTACCACCGCACCCGTATTAATGCCAATGCGAATACTTAGGTCAGTATTATGCATAGTATTAAACTGTTGAATTTCCTGTTGCATATCCAGCGCCATTTCTGCGATCACAGCAGCATGATCAGGGCGTGGTGTCGGCAAGCCACTGGCAACCATATAAGCATCACCAATGGTTTTAATTTTCTCCAAATTATGCTTCTCTGTCAGATGATCAAAGGCGGAGAATATCTCATTGAGTAAGTTAACCAATTCTGTTGGTGAGATTCGTTCAGAGAGTTTGGTAAAGCCAACAATATCCGCAAATAGAATCGTCACTTCTGTAAATCCATCAGCAATACAAGTTGGATTTTGTTTTAATCGTTCGGCAATGGGTTCTGGTAAAATATTGAGCAATAAACGTTCAGACTTTTCTTTTTCAACCCGCAAGTTTTCCGCTGTCCGCTGACGTTCGCTAATTTCCCAGGTGATCCGCTGAAACATCTGATTAAAGGCTGTCATGACATCACCTAACTCATCATGACGCTGAACGGATAAAGCATAGAAATTGGGAGTTAACTGATTGTGGCTAATGGCTTCTCCAGCGTTAATTAAGTCTTGACGAAGTTTTAGGATGGGAACAATGACGGTTTTCCCTAACACCAACATCGTTGTTCCCGTAACAAACAGTGAAATTAACAAGACTAAACCCGCGATTCTGAGAATAAAAGCGTATAACTGGGGTTGAATCGAGGATGCATCATGACGAATGATAATGATATAAGGTTTTCCGAGTTTTTCGGCTGACCAAGCCACATCATATCGTTGCCCCTGCCATTTACGAACATGGGGAAGATCAGACTGTTGAATATCCTGGAAACTAAGTGTAGGAGATTCACCAAAGATTCCCATCGGTTGTCCGTTTTCTTGGTAAATGGCAACGCCTAAAATAACCTGAGAACCACGAGTTAACTTGACAACTTCCTCCCCAAATACAATCGTAGACATATTTTGTTGGGTCAATCGCACGACACTCTCAACGACTTCTCCGGAAACGTCCTCCAATTGACAAAGGAGTTCATGTTTGCGTCGATAATATGATGGGATGAGAATCAGACTTTCGATAAAAATTAGGCTAATAAATACCCAGAGCGTAATTCGCTGAGATAAACGGGATTGAAATAAGCGAAGTAGATTTAACCATTGAGATGACATCAGATTTTTGCTGCACTAAATCGTGGGACTTATTGTGATATCACCCTGGTTAAGCCAAAACGCATTTAAATTGTGCATTCCCTGTTGGTTGTTGCCTGTTGCCTGTTGCTTTTCAGGGTTTTAGGTATCCCAATCTAAATGCCGAACAGCTTAGGTAATCGACTTCAGCACTAAAGTGCCTACTACGGAACTTCATCCTCTTGATTTAGATATGCCACATCAAGCTGAAAATTG
>CAKZMA010000846.1 GCA_937127375.1 uncultured Coleofasciculus sp.
TTTTGGTTCTAGGGGATTTCAACTTTCCCCTAGAACTGAGTGGGATTTTGGTTCTAGGGGATTTCAACTTTCCCCTAGAACTGAGTTGGGTTCTGGTTCTAGGGGATTTCCCTTAGTCCCCCCAATAGGATGTCAGGGGTGGCGCAAAACTTGAGGTGTCCGGGGAACTGGCTTCAACGGCTACATATTTTGCCCGATTCTCCATCGCCAACACCCGCTCAGGGTCACGACTGAATAATGAGGTGATTTCAGAGCGAGAATGCAACAACTGCTCAAGACTTAATTCAATCGGGGGTAGTGAGTCGTGGTACTCTAATTCCGAGCCAATGTCTTGGTCAAGGCGGTGAAAGACTTCTCTGGCGGCGCCTTCGACGATCGCCCGGATTTCTGCCCCGGTGCAGTTTTGAGTTTTCCCCAATAGTATCATCCAGTCGGAGTATGTCAAAGGACAAGTCTCATCGGACTGGAAGCGGGGGTCAAATCGGGAGGCGTGAAGCTGAAAGATTTCTTTGCGCTCGTTGGACTGGGGAAACCCGACATAGAAAATTTTATCAAACCGACCTGCACGGGTTAACTCTGGAGGTAGTGCGTCTAAACGGTTGAGGGTGGCGATGACGAACGTAGGCGATCGCTTTTCTTGGAGCCAAGTGAGTAGAATTCCCAATATCTGCTTGGATTGTTTATCTTCCCCGCTGGCGGAATCGGCGGCAAAAAACTTATCGAACTCATCAAAGAAGCACACACACGGTGAACAGGCTTCAATCCGGGTAAGGAGTCGTTTGAGAAATGCAGCACCACCGCCTTTAACTACGTCTGCACCAACACTGATAAGTGGGAATCCCAACTTAGCTGCGCATATCTGGGAGCAGAAGGTTTTACCCGTCCCTGGTACACCCGCTAGTAACCAACCTTTGGGGTAAGGGATTTGGTAACGGCGGGCTACTTCCATAAATTCTACCCGTACTTGTTCAATAGAGGTTTTAATTCTGTCAAGTCCGCCAAATTCACCAATGGTGGGTTTGGGGATAAAATCAAGTCCTAATGCTTTGAGCCGTTCTATCTTGTAGTCGAGTAAGATGGTGGCTTCGACTCCGCTCAGCCACCCGGCTGGGTCATCGGTTTGGGTGATGCGCCTGAAGCCTGTCTTGATTTCTTCTACAGTCAAACCCGCTAAGGTAAGTTCAAGTTGGGCTATGGTGGTTGTACTTAAGCTGGGATTGAGGGATGAGATTAGGTGGGAAATTTCAGAACCATCGGGCAGTGGGTAGGTAAGTGAAGGAATCAGCGATCGCAAGGTCTCAGGCAATCCAATTTCATGGATGTCCAGAATGACCATAAACTTGTCGTCTTGGTTTAGAAGAGTGCAGGCTGTATCGACCAAGTAAGCTATAAGTTCTTCTTGCTCAGGGGAATCAGCCGTCCTAGCGATTAGCTCGGGTAGATTCTCTAGAATAAATGTACCTGGCTTGGGGTAATCACAGATAAATGCGATCGCGCTTGCCGCTCTTTCCAGTGGCTTCCCGGTGATTTCCTGAATTGTTTTCCTTGATTCCAACTGGATAATGCCAGGAGTGGTCAAATTCCAAAAGTATTCTCCACCAAGGGTTTTGATTACGTTGGTTCTTTCAATCAGAGGGAGAGAAACGGCGAGGGCTTTATGAATTTTTAAGTGTCTTTGAATGGTAAATGTAAACATAATTCAAGTCAACAATAAGGAATTTTGCGATTTCCCGGCGTCAGCGGACTGTCAGCCGCGCCTGGGTTAACCTACCATCGCAACCGCTTACTTTGTGGCGCGTGCTGGCAGCGGGAAATCGAGCGAAGCGGTCAAAATTCCTAGGGCTAACTGGCAAGAAAACTAATTCGGAGCATTTGACAGTTCAGGCTCAAAATTAGCGCCCCTCTTGTTTCTGTTTTTGTGTAGCTTTTCTGACCACTCTGTTCATGGCTTTTTCAAAATGTGCCAAGTCGTCTTTGGTTAATTTGCCAGTAGTCTTGCCGTTGGTATGCTCTAGAACTGTTTTGCCATTTTTCTCAATCTTGATATTTCCATCTGGAGTGGCTGACCAATTATAAATCTTTCCCTTGACTCCAACATCCTTACCTGCTCTTTGGGCATACTCTCGAATACTTTTCGTTAAATTTTCAACGCGCTCGTCTAGGGTTTTTTCCTTTTTATTGCCATTACCAGTATTGGTTGCATTATTTTGGGGTGATTTGGTTTTGTGGGGATTAGAGTGTGAAGGGTGCTTTGTAGGCGTAGGGGTTGCCTTAGATTGCTCAGGCTGCTTAGATTGCTCAGGCTGCTTAGATTGTTCAGGCTGCTTAGATTGTTCAGGCTGCTTAGATTGTTCAGGCTGCTTAGATTGTTCAAGTGTATTAGTGGTTACGGTGGCGTTAACTTGAACCTTAAGTTCCTGATTGGTGACAACTTGACCATCTTTGCACTCTAATTTTACTTGGGCATCAACTGACACCTTAATGTTGCTAACGCCTTCAAGTTGCGACCCTTGTGGCGTGCGTTTGACCTTGGCTAAGTCTTTGAAGGTTTGGTCATCAATAGTTTGTTTATCCGGGTCTTGAGAATCATAGGTTATCCCCTTATCCCGTTCGATTACTATACGTGGTAGTTTGATTTGTTCAATTGAATTTATAAAATCTAGAGTTTGACCAATCATTTGCTCAACGGCTCTTTTTTGCTCAGGGCTTTCGTGTAATGGAATTGACATTAAAATATACGTCCTTTTTTGATATGAAAAACGGCGGTAAAACTAGCGTCATTATTGTTAAAACATTTCGTTTAAATCGTCTGAACCTTCTGGCATTGGGAAAAGTTGTTCAGCCAAGTTACGTCGTTCCTCTAACTGGCGCGAGCGCTCTTCATCAGAAATCAAGTTATTATTGGCTATAATAAATCTTTCTCTGATTCTGTCCCATTGCCCCTCTGCCCATTTCTGCTCGGTGATGTCAGCCTTGGGGACTTTGACTTGTTGAAGTAGAGGAATGTAGCTCTCGTCTTTGCGTTTGTAGGCTGGATTGAGAACTACAGCCCTTCCAGTTCCTAGTTTGCCAAAAGCGGCGGATTCCATTAATTCCTTTTTCTGCTTTTGGTCTGATACCGATTTAGTCACACTACCTTTACTGGTAGATTTCGATTTAGATTTGTACTCAACTTCGACATCTCCTAACAGGTCAGAGAAGATTTTAGCTGACTCCGGATCTTGTGGGTTGAATATAAATTTTGTAGCACATCCACCAAAGACAGCACGGGCGATTTCTTTGCCATATTTATGCTCTAATTGACTGATATTTTGAAAGCCTAAAATACCACAAAATCCGTCCTCGCGGTTCTCGTTTAACCAGTTAACTAACTGGGGTAAATACATTGTGGGCAGCTCATCTAAGACAGTGATTAATGGATCATGTCGGGGTGTGGTGCGAGAAACGTTTCGCGTAACAACCATGTGTAGGATAGCTGCCAGTAATGGGCTGACAATATCTCGATTATTCCGGTCTAATCCAAATATGATTAGCTGCTTACCATCGATATCTAATGGCAGAGAAGTTTGACCGCAAAATGCGCCAACGAAGTCCTTTTTAAGGAATCGCCCAAAGGTTTTTTGTGCCGTACCAATGATACTGGCGGCGGTTTTCTCGGAGTCCTTAACGCTGATAAGCTGAGTAAGAGGACGGGTCGTCCAAACATTAAGTCTGGGGAGAGCGGCTTCTAATCGGGCGGGTAAACCGGGGAGAGACAGAATTGCCTGTGCCATCATTAGGTCACAATATTCCCGACTTCCAGTTAATGTCTCTACTGCCTTAGTTAGCAAGAATATGCCCTCGGTGAGTGCGTCCCCGGCATCCTCAAAGAATCCCCCGTCCCTGGCTCCCCCGATGTTACGGTTTATCACCTGTGCCAGTTGTCCGGCGGCGATGGCGTCTTCCTCATTGCGAATCAAATCCAACGGGTTACAGGTGTCGGACTCCGGGAATCCAGGGGCAAAAATCCTGACTGTGTAGCCGCGTTTGAGGGCATAAGGGACAGCACGTTTGGCTTGAGCGGGGTATTTGAAATCATAGATAGACATCGGGAAGCCCTGGTCTAGCGCTGACCGGATCATCGGGTCAATCACAGAGAATGTTTTGCCTGAACCCGCCGCCCCAATCACCGCTGTCCCCCGCTGTACATCAGGAAGGTAAAGTGTAGGCGTTTTGGGTGGTTTCTTCTTGGCTTCTTTGGTGCTAATTAGTCCTTGGGTAAGCCATTGGGCATTGAGTTTTTTGCGGATATCGGGGGGCATTCCAATGTATAGCGCCGCATCATTGCGCTGAGGCGATTTAATCTGCTTAAGGGCTTTCTTTTTAGCGGTGGTTTTTTCTTTAGCACCCCCCCAAAATGAGGTAGCTATTTTCCCTTTTTTGCTGTCATTGCCTGACATGATTTGCATTATGCCGAATCCAATGGCTGCAATAATCAGCAGGGTTCCGTTAGGGCTTCTGGCAAATTCAATAATCTGCTTGGCATCAATTTGAGGGATAGGGGCTTGGGCGATTTCAGTCTGTAGCTGAAGAGATGGTGTTGATAAATTTGTCACCTTCATGGCAATAGGTATGAATTAGGGTTTGGTTGTCCTGGGGTTGCCGGATGTCGATGCAGGTGCGATTGGGGTCAGCTTGGTTTATGGTGAATAAATCGGACTGGGGTTGAAGGATGAGGCTAAGGACGCGCGAGCCTTCTTTCGTGTATGCGACGTAGAGACAGCCTGCTTGCCCACAGAGGTTCTGGCTCCTAAAGTCAATTAGGATTATCCCTTGATCTAATTTCATCGCTTTTATCGCCTCTGGGTCTATAGTGTCGGTGGCATTGGCTTGGATGATTTGTGTCAGTAAATTCTGGGCGATGATTTTAGATGCCTGATTCCATTCGGGGTCTTTGTGGGATTTAAAAACCAGGAATCCTGTGTATATTGTTGTCGTTGCTACACCGACCAGGACACAGTTCAGCACGCGATTGGTGACGTGATTATCCCACTCGATTTTCTTAAGATATTTCAATGGATTTGGCATGGCAGAAAGTGTGAAAAGACAGTTCAAGGTTGATAGGTTCGATAGACCTGGCGAACCTGCTCTCCATAACTCTTTACTGTGTATGTTCCGTTGATGTCGCTAGCGTTGGAGTCAATAGGAATGCTGATTCCGCCAAAGTGCATTTGGGCGACACGCTCAATCAACCTGTCTCCCTCAAACGGTAAACCCGTAATCGGATCTATCTGTTGGGATGCGATATTGGCTAGATTGTTGATATCGCTCTCAAATAAAGTGTGCTGATCCTCTGAGGTGAAGTATAGTAGAAGTTCGTCTCCTGTTACTGCTTTTTGGTTGTCAATTTTAGTGAGGAATTCTGCCCCACCAGGTTTTCCACTGATTAACGAGCGCACGTCGGGGCGATAACTCATGTATTGTCCCGCTCCCAACCCCCGTCCGCAGTTTCCTTGACTGTCGCACGTCCATCGCCCTACTGAGTTGTACTGCCCCTCAATGCTAGAAAGAGCCGCGAACATGGCATCAGTGTTTACAGGAGCTGCATAATCTTGTGTGGGCTGAATGAACGGGTTTGTAGGAGTTTGTAGGGGATTGTTGGTAGCAGGAGGGTTTGTAGGAGTTTGTAGGGGATTGTCGGGTAATTCCTCAAC
>CAKZMA010000847.1 GCA_937127375.1 uncultured Coleofasciculus sp.
TGCCTGTTGAATGGTGCAAGACTTGCTTCACCTATGCAACCTTCAAGTCAGGTACAGATACTCAAACAACAATATGTCTTATAATTACGAACTCCTCATTATTGGTGCAGGGTCTGGCGGTCTAGCAGCAGCGAAACGAGCCGCTGCTTACGATATCAACGTGGCTGTGGTGGAAAAAGAATCCCTCGGTGGTACTTGTGTCAATCGCGGCTGCATTCCCAAAAAATTAATGGTTTATGCGGCTGATTTTGCTTTACAAGATCAACTCGCCACCAGTTATGGCTGGAGTGAATGTCAACGCCAGATTAATTGGTCACAATTTCTCAGCAAAGTCCATCACCATATCGATAAACTGAATCAATCCTATCTGCAAACCCTGGAAGAGGCGGGAATCGACCTGATTCGCGGTCAAGCCAAATTTGTAGATGCTCATACGATAACCGTAAACGATCGCCAAATTACTGCCAATAAAATTATTATTGCTGTGGGTGGGCATCCCATCGTGCCAAACCTCCCTGGCAAAGAGCATGGGATTACCTCCCGCGAAATGTTTCACCTGCAAGAATTGCCCAAACGACTGGCAATTATTGGCGGCGGCTATATTGGTGTAGAATTTGCCAGTATGATGGATGCTTTGGGATCTGAGGTCACGCTGATGGATGTCGAAGAGTCAATCTTACCTGGGTTTGATCAGGATATCCGCATGTCTGTGCAAAAGGGCTTAAGTCAACGGGGAATTCGGATTCTGACTCAAACCACAGCCAAAGAAATTAGCCAAGGAAGCGATGGAATCCAACTCAGCTTATCCGGGGACTATCAAGAAACCCTGAACGCTGATACTGTCTTAATTGCCACCAGTCGCGCCCCCAATACCAAAAACCTAGGTTTGGAAAACACGGAGGTTAACGTTAGTGAAAAAGGCGTCATTGAGGTGGATGAGTACAGCCGCACGACGCAGGATACTATTTTTGTCATTGGCGATTGCACCAATCGTATCCCCTTAACCCCCGTCGCCATCGCTGAAGGTCAAGCTGTTGTAGATACGGCGATTGGCAACCAACCCCAGTCGGTTAATTACGACAGTGTTCCCTCTGCGGTGTTTACCCGCCCAGAAGCGGCGACTGTGGGAATGACACAAAGTAAGGCGCTTCAAAAATTTGGTGACTCCGTGCGCTGCTACCGCACTGAATTTAAACCCATGCTTTACAGCCTGAGTGAACAAGACGAAAAAGTGATGATCAAATTAATCGCTGAGGGCGAAAACCAGCGCATTGTAGGCGCTCAGATGGTGGGTGAACATGCGGCAGATATTATCCAAACTCTCGCTGTGGCGATTCGTCAAGGTGTCAACAAGCAAGAGCTAAATGCGACTATTTGTATCCATCCCACCATTGGAGAAGAGGTTCTCACGCTGGAGTAATGGGGAAGCCAATTTTATTTTCGGCAAATTGTATTCAGGCACACATTGGTACACTCAGACAAATTACAAATGACAAGACTCGTCCCCCTATAATTGAGGAAAATCAAGAGCAAAGTAGCCCAAATGAGTGCAACAAATAGCGCTAATAAAATAAAATTCGGTACCGATGGCTGGCGGGGAATCATCGCTGATGATTTTACCTTCGCCAATGTCTGTAAGGTAACTCGTGCGATCGCGAGTTATCTGGATACAGCCTACGGCAAAGACCGCCCCGTCTTGGTAGCCTACGATACCCGCTTCCTGGCTGATGAGTTTGCCCGCACCGCTGCTGAGGTTTTGGCAGATTTGGGCTGGACGGTGAAAATTGTCAACCGGGATTGTCCGACGCCAGTGATTGCTTATCAAGCGCGTCAACTCAACTCAGCCGGAGCGCTGATGTTTACAGCATCCCACAACCCCGCCGCCTATTGCGGGATTAAATATATTCCGGATTATGCAGGTCCTGCTACCCCGGAAATTACGGATACGATTGTTTCCAATATTGCTGGGGCAGATGATGCACTACCGAGTGGTAAGCAGGGTGATAAAATTTCTACCTTTGACCCGAAACCGGATTACTTGGACTTTATTTACACACTACTAGATGTAGAACGGATTCGACGGGCGCAACTCAACGTAAAATACGACGCTCTCTATTCCACCTCTCGCGGTTATCTGGATGATGTCTTAGAATACTGTGGCTGTCAGACTGAGTCATTCAACACTACCCGTGATGTCTTATTTGGTGGCGGAATGCCGGAACCCAAAGGCGAGTATCTGGTGGGGTTAAGAGAAGCCGTGACGCGAGATAAGGCGGATTTAGGTCTAGCCACTGATGGGGATAGCGATCGCTTTGGTATCGTAGATGAACAGGGTAATGTACTAACCCCCAATACTGTGCTATTGTTACTGGCACGTCACCTGATTAAAAACAAAGGTAAAAAAGGTGCGATCGTCCGTACCGTTGCCACAACTCACCTATTGGATAACTTTGCCGTAAAACATGGTCTAGAAACTTATGAGACAGCCGTTGGTTTCAAATACATTGGTCAGAAAATGCGGGAAACTGATGTGTTGATTGGGGGTGAAGAATCCGGCGGATTGAGCATTATTGGGCATATTCCGGAAAAAGATGGTATTTTAGCCAATATGCTGGTGGCTGAAGCCATTGCCTACGAAGGTAAACCCCTGAGTCAGTTAGTCGAAGAAGCGATTAAAGAAGCGGATGGTCCAGTTTACAACCAGCGTCTAGATTTGCATTTGAACGAGGATCACAAAGCTGCGGTTTTAGATACTTGTACCAAAAATCCCCCTAAAGAAGTGGCTGGGATTAAAGTTAAAGAAGTGGGGCGCAAAGACGGGATTAAACTCTATTTATCCGAAGGAAGTTGGGTGTTATTGCGTCCCTCCGGTACCGAACCTCTGATGCGGGTGTATATGGAAGCGGATTCTCCTGAAAAGCAAAGTCAAATTGCTGAGGCGATGAAGCAGATGATTCAGCAGATGGAACCAGCAACGGTATAACTAAAGCTTGCTGAATCAGGGTTGTAGAGACGTTGCATGCAACGTCTCTACACAGCAAGAGGAGGCGATTGAAATCGCTGCTACACAAACAAAGTCCGCCTGCGCGGACTGGATTACAGAAGATTTCAACACTGAAATGTAAAGCAAGAATCTGAAATTAAGTTGTTTCAATCCCTGATAGGGATTATAGAGGATTTCGAC
>CAKZMA010000848.1 GCA_937127375.1 uncultured Coleofasciculus sp.
TCCTTGATGTTGACCATTGGTGGCAATAGTCTGTTGGAGGTTTTCATGATAGATATTTCCGTAGGGATCTTCTGCACTGCCTGTATATAATTTAATCTGTTTGCCAGGAATTCTTTGTTCGATTAGAAATTGCTTGATTGCCTCCGCGCACTGTTGACATTGAAATATCTGGAAGCGATTTGCAATTTGGGTAATTTGTTGACGAAGTTCTTCTTTATGCAAGTCAGTGTCGGCAAAATGGGTTGCTACTGTAGTAGTTTAAGCGATTTGGGCTTAAACTTTTTCTGTCATAGTTAGGGGTAGGAATATTAATTTTAGTTTTTTTGTTCATAACAACAATGGTTTTCCTGAACGATTTGCGATCGCACTCTCTCCCATCAATTCAACCCAAACAGCGATCGCACTTCTATTTTTACTCATTTATTACGATAGAGGTCTTGACTTTGGCTAATTTTTTAGGTATTATTTCACCATGGAAAAATGTGCCAGCCTATAGACTCTATACTCATCACTTCAAAAACACAGATTACACCGATTGAATGACACTAAAAAGAAGACTCAATCGTGAAGCACACAGATTGACACAGAGAACTTAATAATATCCCGACAATTCTTTCATCTTGCTATTGAGGACTAACACCTCTGTGAAATCAGTGGGATTAACCTCTCACTTCCCACCATTACCGTTTCCATAAATCAGTGAAATCAGTGTTACGCGATCGCATGAATTATTTATCCCGTAGGGTGTGTTAGGCGCTGGCTTGGGTTAATGTTAAAATGGGGGATTTTCGCGCCGAAACGCACCGTCTTATGTTGGGATGGTGCGTTACACTTGCGTTAACGCACCCTACAGCGATCGCACTTCTATTTTTACTCATTTATTACGATAGAGGCTTGACTTTGGCTAATTTTTTAGGTATTATTTCATCATGGAAAAATGTGTCAGCCTATAGACTCTTTCCTCATCACTTCCAAAACACAGATTACACGGATTGAATGACAATTCTTATATATTCTGGCTATTGAAAACTAACGCCTCTGTGAAAAAGGCAGGGAATTCCGCTGGTATCTGGTCTAAGGCTGAATCTATTGGCAACCCCGTGAACTGTGATAGTTGCCCTAATCTTCCTGTGGTTCATCGATGTCCATCTTTTGTGTCTCATGTGATGTTAGTTCGGGAGTATTTTTAGAAATTTTAATTTTTACTACCAAATCCAACAAGTCTTGTGGGATATCCCCAGACTTACGCTTCGTCCGTTGAGGATTATTATCTTCGTCAAGGTTATCTATGTCTTCTGAGATGTTCGTTAGGTCGAAGCCAGAACCTGCACTCGGCAGTGCCATACCTGATTGGGTTCGTGATGTTCGGCCCAATAATCTTGCTACGTTGCTCTCAAATTGATTTCGGTCTGCACCAGTAAAAGTAGATTGAAGGTTTGATCCCAATATTTCCATCGTACCCCCTGTTTGCTGAAGTATTTGAAACAGACGAGATGAAAACCCAGTGAACTCGCCTGACTGCTGAACGAACGGCAGCATATTCGCCACGGTGGTATCGAACACAACTGAATCCGTAGTTTCAGTAAAACCCCCTCTAAATGGCAGCCCCATGTTACCTGATTGCAACAAATCACTGCTAGCTCCTAGCCCGACCAAAGACAGTTGTCCGCTTGATGAAGCTCCTCCTAGGCTGTGGGACTGTGGTGGTATTAAACTCTGCTGAAGCGATTGGGGAACAGGCGGCATCTCCTGCGTGAGACCGGGTGCTAGCAATTGCTCCAAGGGTGGCTTGTTAGTAATCGATTTACCCTGTTTTTGATATTCCATTTTCTTGATCTGTCCCATCAACTTGTCAACCACTTTTCCCTGAAGCGGATAGAACTTAACTGTCAGTGGGGTAGATTTATGGATGCTGCCTAGTTCCGGATGCTCCAGGGAAGCAACTTCAATGGTGATTTCTTCAGCTAGCACGTTATCCAGGGCTTTGGCACTGAAACGGGCAAAAATCTTGCCGTGGTTGTTTTTGTGCCACTTCTGAATCTGACTCTCATAAGGAATCATCTCTGAGTTAGCAGCAAAGGTACCCGCTAGGAGGTTGCCCTGAGCGGTATCACCTCCAATTTGGGCTCCACGGATGTGTAACCACTCCCAATTTTGATCTATGGGGATAGGGTTTGTGGTTCTGAAGGCATTGTAGAATGCCACCGCTCCTAAAGCATTCCAGCCATCCATCGCTTTAGATTGGCTACCATCGCGAACACCACTAAGATTATCCACCCACTCGGGATCATTCGGTCCATGGAGCGATTGGTAAGATGTCAGCAGTTTTTTATACTCATCGGAAGTTTGAGAAACATCATTGAAATCTTCGAAGTAGTTTTTTCCTGCCGCTGTTACTTTGCGATTGGGAGACTTGTATTTTTTTACTGTTGATACGTATACAAAACCAGAGCCATTAATATATGGGGCAGTTCCAGTCTGAGCTTCATGTAATTTATTGTATAATTCAGTTTGACTGCATAGATGTTCCTTTACACGACTATAGGAATCGATTTTTTCTCTGTCTATGCCAAAAACATTGATGAGCAGTGACTTTTTGTTGGCATAAATATCTGTATTGATGTAAAGTTCGCCCTCCGCCGATGGCAGCCGGGAACCCCCACCTTCTTTGCGAAGTAATGGTCCATTTTGACCTGCATTGAGCAGTACATGTACCAAACCTATTCCTAGCTGTGTTGTCTTTAAATTTTGTTCCCATAGTTTATTGCCTTTCTCTATCCACAGTTTGCCAATCTTCTTAGGGAGTTTATTGAATTTTGGATGTTTCATGACTATATCTGCCTTGTTGGGAAATGGAAATTGACCCGTCCATTTTTTCAAGGCTTGAAGATTGCTGTAAGGAATAAACACTCCCTGATTTTTCTTTCCAGCGATATTGCCTACAAATGTCAACTCGTCGTCAACGCCGTTTTCTTTGTAAATGCCTTGCTCAGAATCACTAAGCCACGGTCTGCGCTGTACTGTTGGGGATAATAGGGTTTGCCTATCTGAGGTTTGCTGCACCACATGAGTCAACTCATGCGCCAACAACTCCTGTCCCCCTCGACTCCCCGGCTCATACATCCCTTTGCGAAAGAACACATCTTGCCCTGTGGTAAACGCCTTCGCCTGAATCGACTGATTC
>CAKZMA010000849.1 GCA_937127375.1 uncultured Coleofasciculus sp.
AAGCCGCGAGGAGATTGAAGCAATGTTCAGCTTAAGTGAACTCAAGCAGACTAAAGTTTATCAAGAAGCCTTAGAAGAAGGTGAGCAGATAGGTGAGTACCGGGGTGAACTGAAAGCCAAGTTAGCCGCGATACCGCGCATGATAGAATTTGGCTTAAGTTTGTCGCAAATCGCCCAGTTGCAAGATTTACCGCTAGAGGTTGTGCAACAGACAGAAGGGTTATTTCAGCAACAAAAGGTTGCCGCTTTTATCGAACTCTTAACTAATCAGCCTGACCTGTTTTCAGCCCAAGATTTGGCACAGTTAAAGCAGTGGGTTGCACCTGTACCGGATCAGATTGAAGATTTATCCGAGGCGATCGCACAATGGTGTAATCAGGAATCACATGCCATCCAGCGTCAGGCTTGGCGTCAAGTCCTCTCTGATTTATGGCAAGCTACCGTTGAAACCATCTTGAAAACTTACCCCGATACCCTGAACATCCCTTCCTCTCTTCTCACCAAACAAATGTTGCAACAGGGGATTGAAGGGAGATAATTTCCAACTCAACCCTCAAAAACCGCTATACTAGAACGTTAAGCGGAGTCGTTATGAGTTTATTTATATGCCTAACCCTACCGTAGAAAATCTGGTGATTATCGGTTCGGGTCCTGCCGGTTACACAGCTGCCATTTACGCCGCCCGTGCTAATCTTAAACCCGTGATGTTTGAAGGCTTCCAAGCGGGAGGACTTCCTGGCGGTCAGCTAATGACCACCACTGACGTAGAGAACTTTCCCGGTTTCCCCGAAGGGATCACAGGTCCGCAACTGATGGAGCGGATGAAAGCCCAAGCCGAACGCTGGGGAACGGAGTGCTACACCGAGGATGTCACGTCTGTGGATTTGAGTCGGCGTCCTTTCATTATCCGTTCTGACGAACGAGAAGTCCAAGCCCACAGTATTGTAATTGCCACCGGTGCTACCGCCAAACGTTTAGGACTCCCCAGTGAAAACCAATTCTGGAGTCATGGGATCTCCGCCTGTGCGATTTGCGATGGTGCGACTCCCATTTTTCATGGTCAATCCCTAGCCGTGGTAGGTGGGGGTGACTCAGCCGCTGAAGAAGCTGTATATTTAACCAAATATGGGGATCATGTGCATCTATTGGTGCGCCGTGACCAACTGCGGGCATCGAAAACCATGCAAGATCGAGTGTTAAATAACCCCAATATCACCGTTCACTGGAATACCGAGACGGTGGATGTGTTTGGCGAAAATGGTCGGATGAGTGGAGTCAAACTCCGCAACACCCAAATGGGCGAGGAGAGCGACTTACAGGTTAAGGGATTATTTTACGCGATCGGTCATACTCCCAACACCTCCCTGTTCCAAGGACAACTCGACCTAGATGACGTGGGCTATGTTATTACCAAACCGGGTTCGGTTGAAACCAGTGTAGAAGGGGTTTATGCAGCAGGTGATGTGCAAGACCATGAATTTCGCCAAGCGGTTACGGCGGCGGGAACGGGTTGTATGGCTGCCATGTTAGCTGAACGCTGGTTGTCTGCTAATAACCTGATTCAGGAATATCACCAGCAACCCGAATCTGAACCACCAACCCAGACGGCGGACGAGAAACCGACAGCAGACACAGAAGCAACCTTTAATATTAACAAGACACGGCATGTTGGCGGTTATGCCCTACGCAAACTCTTCCACGAGAGCGATCGCCTGATTATGGTTAAGTATGTGTCACCCAACTGTGGTCCTTGCCATACCCTGAAGCCAATTTTAAATAAAGTGGTGGATGAATATGAGGGCAAAATTCACTTTGTCGAGGTCGATATTGAAGCGGAACCCGAAATCGCTGAAAATGCGATGGTTACTGGAACACCCACGGTACAATTTTTCAAAGACAAAGAAATTGTGGATCAACTTAAGGGTTTAAAACAAAAAAGCGAATACCGTCAGATGATTGAGAAGTACCTACCTGCCAAAGTTTCAGCAGCTAGATAAGTGGCAGGACTTATGCACCAACACTAAATATAGTCGGGACACAATCCTATCCATCGGGTCAACTTAAAAACCTACGGTGAGGCAGGGTAAGCAACAGTCGCGTTATCGTGTGAGTAAATGAACTACCCCTGAGTTTGACGAACTCATAAGTTGGTACTCAGGGTTTGATAGAGATGAGTGCTATGACTGAATCCGTCCTTCATCAACATACGATTGAGTCCCCTGATCGCAACCAAGCCCGGGATCGGACCCGCCGCCTGGTTTGGAAAATCGCGATCGCTACGTTGCTGTTGATGGCAGTAGGGAGTGCGACGCGGGTGATGAATGCTGGACTCGCTTGTCCGGATTGGCCCCTGTGCTATGGACAGTGGGTGCCAAGTCAGCAGATGAATTTACAAGTCTTTTTGGAATGGTTCCATCGCCTCGATGCGGCATTAATTGGCGTCAGTACAATCGCCCTAATGGGTTTGTCGTGGTGGGATCGCCGTTTTTTACCCAAGTGGCTGCCTTGGGCGGCAACCTTTGCCTTGGGTTTAATTGTGTTTCAAGGCGTCTTGGGTGGCTTAACGGTGACCGAACTGTTACGGTTTGATATTGTGACGGCTCACTTGGGTACAGCCTTGTTGTTTTTCTCAACCTTACTGATTATTGGTACTGCCCTGATGCCTTACAAGGGTACAGGAGCAGTTGGACGCTTACCCTGGCTGGGTTTGACGGCAGCTATTCTGGTTTACTTACAAAGCGTGTTGGGAGGGTTGGTGGCGTCCCGTTGGGCATTACATCAATGCTTTGGCGCATCTCAACTTTGCACGGTGATGAATAGTCATATTGCGGGTGTAGTCCCAGCTACGTTAGTCACTTTAACCCTAGTTATTTTGGCATGGCGCACACCTGCCCTCCATCCCCTGTTGCGACAGTTGGCAAATCTGGCAGGTGGATTAGTAATTTTACAGATTATTCTGGGAGTGGCGACGTTCCGGTTACACCTACAGGTGGAACCCCTAACCGTGTCTCATCAAGCTGTAGGTGCTGCATTACTGGGAGATTTGATTGTCTTTACCGTTTTGGCATTGCGCGATCGCACCACTGGGTTAGCGGTAGAAAAAGTAGGTGGGGATAATTAAAGTGAATGGTGGGGATTGTCATTTGTCATTTGTCATTTGTCATTCGTCATTTGTCATT
>CAKZMA010000850.1 GCA_937127375.1 uncultured Coleofasciculus sp.
CGCATATTGGTGTCATAGGCTAAACCTGTTACACCGCGAGGCGTTTCATTCGCGGGTGCTTTGAACACGCCGCGTGTTTCATCCGTGCGACACCAAATCCCCATCATGTGACCACTGGGAGGAACATAAATTGGGCGTCCACCATTGCGAGGATTCGCCACTTTAATCCAGGGATAATAAAGAGCGCCAAACATGGAACGGCGGTTAAATAGTTTTAACCAAGCCGCGACATCTTGCGGCTTCTGCTGTTCCGCCGAAACTGGGTCATCTCCTTTCGTCGGCTTGACTGGGGGTGCATCAAGAACCGCCATCCGGTAGGCGGGACCAGGGAAGGAATTCTCGCACATACTCAGCATCATTTCCATGACACCGTGAACTTGTTCTAAGTTCATCAATCCTTCTTGATACACTTTCATCAAGTCAGGACAAGCAATCATGGCGACTTCATCAATTTCAAAAATCCCCTGTGTCCCGGTGCGGTCATCCCGTTGTCCTTGTAAATCGCGGGCGAAGTGGTCGGGGTCAGAAATGTAGGGGGGCGGTGTAATCTCATACGCTCCCTGCATGGGTCGCCGTGACAGGGGTTGTCCGCTTTGGGAAATGTCAACCGCCTGGATAAATTCCGAATCTTCAACAGCGGTAACTACATAGTCAGCCACCTGAGTTTCCGCTTCCGGATTCATGGTCAGGTGGTCATACCGTTCCAATTGCTCTTCGCCCCGTGCCACAATCAGGTCAAAGAATTCACCCGTGTTGTACGGGGGTTCGGCATCCTCTGGTGCGTCTTCCGGTAAGGGTTTCGGTGTGCTTTCTTGAATCACCACCCGCAGCCGAGGTTCATCCCCACCGGGTAGCGCTAAGGCTCCCCCTTCTTCTGATTCAGATTCAGCCGGTTTAAGCGTGAACTGTAAAGAGGGGCGATTTCCGGCTGTGAGAATCTTAGTCCCTGTTTGCTCGATTGGCGGTGGTTCAGCACCCGGTAGTTTAGTACCAATACTGGTCACCCAACAGCGACCGCCACCATTGAGAAACCACCCTTGAACCGCAAAGGGTAAATAGGCGTCAAAGTCCGTGAACCCATCGGAGCCTTCTTTGGCAAAAGACTGTAAATACTGATCCCAAGTGGTAATCAGCATGGGTTTAAATAATTCGGCGTCACCGCGTATATCCTCGGTAAACCCAATGAACCCAGCGACACTCATACTAATGCCCTCAATCGGGCGACTGCCACGGTCTACCTCTTCAACGTAGACTCCTGGTGCAAAATAATCTAATGCCATGGTAATATTCCTCCATTTAGGATTTAAAATCAGTCAACAGAAAAACAACCTGAGAGTGTCGAACTCTATAAGCCATTGACAGGGGCAGTTTTCTGTGCCGATTAAAGGGAACAAGCGCCCACGAAGACAAAGCGGGACTTGGTGGAATCTCTGGTGTATTCCGGAATGCTGCTGGAGCTAGCCAACCTCTGAATAATATCTTTCAGTGTTGACATCTCCCCCTACTGAAAGTTAGGGGGATTCTGAGCGGATACGAAGCGGCAATCTTCCAAGTTGCCGCTTCGCATTTCTCACGGTATGATCGCTTCATGCTAGTAAACAGGTCATACCGCTTTGGCAGTGTCAAGCTGCCCATACCCACCTTGGCTAGGTTTATGCCTAGCTGTGTGGCTACTTTTCTGATTATATTTGCCGCTCCATTGCAGTCAGCATTAATCAACTGACCAACAGATGTTTTATACAACCCACGTTTCACTCTTGTGCCTGATGGTCTCCACCTTTGGGGTTTTTCACCGTATTTCGGTAGGGAGTCGCCATCTAAGAATGATGCTTGACTTGTATAAGATTCCTCTGTCAGGGTCAACACAATCCCATACTCAAACGCAAGCTGCCTTAGACGCTCAATTAATTTCCCCGTGGGGATGGACATGAAATTTTGATTCCCACGCTTACTCATTTTGGAACAAGCCATTGTAACTCTTGATTGATTCACCTACAGACTTAAGTGTTTGCTGTGCGGATTGAGCGGCTAATGCTTTGTAGTGGGGGTTGAGCTTAAGTTCTTTATCTAACTCAGGGTAGGTTGTGCGGCACTTGTACAACTTCCAAGCACACTGAAACTCGTCACCACGCCAATAAACAGTAAACGTTAATGGTTGTTTTTCTCTCCACTGGTAATAGCTTTGCCTAGTGTAATAAACAGCGCAATTAATCAAACTATTGGCGTTCTGACATTGGTCTACCCAATAGGCTTTTTCCTCATCTGTAAACTTCCCCCTAATCGGAATAGTTCGATACAGTTCAATCACCCCCTTTTTGGCTTTCTATTGTACAATATTTGGCGACTATTATCATTATGAGACGCAAGGTTAAAACCGGGTTCCAAGGCTTTCATCTCTTGGTTAAAACGCAGGGGTTCTCAGCCTCGGTTATGATAGCATGTCAGAACCTGTTCGTACAGGAGCCATTCCCTTTTGTAGTAACCGGGTGCATGTCACCTTTGTCGCTTGGGTTGAGGTACGCAGGCGAAGCCTTCTCGAAAGAGTAACCCAACACCATCGCGCTTCATGGACATTATTATGCTTTCACGCTCCATGCTCCCGTAGCAACCAGCAATGAAGCCGTCGCTCAGTTAAGTTCTCATAGAACAACTGTTGCTTATTTAAAGCAGTATAGACCCATTGGGTGAAAACAAATAGCATTCTGCCAATTTGGGAATTTCCGCCAGATAACCTATTTGCCCAGGTTGGGATAACAGCAGCGATCATAAAATTCCGTGATTAGACTGCAAAAGCGGATAAGCGAGCGGATAAGCGTAATCAGAGAGGCTAACCTTAACTATATTATTAGACTATAGTCGAAAATTTACCTAAAATATGTTTACAAATTATAAATTAAATCTTAAAAAATGTTTATTTTTGCCGTTGCCGATTTGAGACCTGTATCCGGTTGTGGGCTATGATTATTGTTTAGCATTTTTTAGCTCAATTTAGCTTAAATTGTAACGAAAAGTAAAAATCTTGAATTCTAGAGACTCGCTGTTAGAGGACTCCAGTCATGTCACAACTCGTCAAAGTTTCTGATGCGGTATCCCAGGCGGCGGATACAGCATCCCAAGCTGCTTCCCAAGCCTCTGATGCGGCGTCTCAAGCTGCCTCTCAAGCCTCTGATGCGGCGTCT
>CAKZMA010000851.1 GCA_937127375.1 uncultured Coleofasciculus sp.
GTCGATTATGGACTTGATGCCACAGGTCTGGCAACTCCAAGTAGGGGTTCATTCCTGGGAAGGGATTGTGCATTATTTTTCGCCTAAATCATGCCCAAATATCCTTATAGCTTACTGTAATAAGTAGTGGAATTTACTAGAAGTGATCAGAGGTAAACGAAGAAAGCCTTTCCTGTTACACCTCATGATGTCGGTTATTCCCGCTTGCAGTTTACGGGTACTCCTGTGTTATCTAGGTAGTGAAACAGTTACGTTCTCGCTTAGTGTGGCAATATGTCTGACAATTCTCAATCTTCAGCTCAACTTCCACCCACCAGCGCCATCCAAAGTCATTCTTTGACCGCCACAACCGAACACTGGTTTGAATATCCGGTGCGGGCACATCCTCACCACAGTGATTATGCAGGCGTGGTTTGGCATGGTAATTATATAACCTGGATGGAAGAAGCCCGGGTGGAATGCTTGCGATCTATCGGCATCGAATATGCTGAATTAGTGGCGATGGGATGTGAATTACCCGTGGTTGACCTCTCTGTGCGCTATCACCGTCCGCTTCGCATGGGTCAAACTGCTATTGTCAAAACCCGGATGACAGATATGGACGGCGTTCGCATCTATTGGGATTACCAGATTCAATCGCCCGATAGTAAAGAACTCTATGTAACCGGTCGGGTGACGTTAGTGGCTGTTGACCGGGAGAAAGGCAAGATTCTGCGACAATTGCCGTCAGCCGTCAAAGATGCACTTGTAAAGCTTTCCCTTTAATGTCTGTAATAGCTTACCACTAACGATGATTTGTCAATTATGTGAACGAGATGTTGAACGTTTAACGATTCATCACCTCATTCCTCGACAGAAGGCAAAGAAGAAAAAAGCCGAGACAATTCCCACCGCCATGATTTGTTCTGCTTGTCATCGGCAGATCCATTCTCTGTTTGACAACACCCACTTATCCCAAGAACTCAATTCTTTGGATAAGCTAAAAAATGAACCTCAAATGCAGAAATTTTTAATCTGGGTGCAGAAGCAAAATCCTTCTAAACGGGTACGAGTGCATCGTCAAAATTTTTAGAGTGTCGATTCATAGCAAATTCGGGTTGACTATCCCTTTTATAATCCAGTTCGTGTAGGCGGACTACCCTTCGGGAAGGTTTCGCATACATTAGTGTAGCCGTGACTTCCGAGTAACGTAAACCAAAAAGTTGTTCCCTCTCCTGGAGAACTAATCACACCAATTTCGCCGCCGTGTGCTTTAATAATTTGCCGACACAGATACAATCCTAAGCCAATACCACTTAAACTGCGAGAAGAAGCGCCGCGATAGTAGAGATCAAAAAGGCGATCGCACTGATGTTGTTCCATCCCTACCCCATTATCCGCGATCGCACAGCGCACTTTCTCCCCTTCAACAGTATCCTCCACCACCGTCGCACTCAGGGTTAGGTGAATTCCGGGCGGGTTATGTTTCATCGCATTCGTGATTATATTCTCAAACACGCGCCACAATTGCTTGGCGTCAGCACTCACAAACGGTAAATCATCGGGAACTTGATTAGTCAACGTCACTTGATTTTTTGCCAATAACGGTTGCAACTCTGTCAAAATCTCTTGAATGAGTTGACTCAATTGCAATGGTTCGCACTCGCAAGGAATCCCATAAGATTCAGCCGCATGAATTTCCAATAACGAATTAATTAAATTAAGCTGGCGATCGCTACTTTGAATCATCCGCTCTACAATAGAACGCGAGACTGGAATTGTCTGATGTCCTTGGTCATTGGGTCTAGGTTCTTGGTTCTCAGTAAACGAATAACTATTAAGTACATTCTTCAGCACCATTAACATCCCCATCACCGGTGTTCGTAAATCATGAGATACCGCATGTAAGAACACATCCTTGAGTTGATTCAGTTCTTGCAGTTCCTGCATTTTTTGCTGCAATTGTGCCGTTCTTTCTTCGACTTGATGCTCTAAGTTCGTATTCAGTTCGCTAAGCTGTTGGTATAATCGTCCCTGCTTAATCGCAATTGCCACTTGTGTCGCTAGACGGCGCAGTAAATCCACTTCCAAGGGTTGCCACTGACGCGGACTTGTGCATTGATGCGCCACTAATAAGCCATACATTTGCTCATCCACGACAATCGCCACGGCTAACGCGGCTCTCACTTGAAATTGCACCAAATATTCGGCGCTTTCCGGGGACGTTTCCCAAAGAGCGGTATCGTTAATAACTTGCACATCAGTATGTTCAAATAAAGCAATTAACTCCTGAAGATACTCATCATTTTCTACCGCTAAATCCCAACAGGAGGGAAAATTATCCGCCACGGATTCCGCCACAACTTTGCCATGCATCATCCCATCCATATAACTAATCAGAACCCGATCCGCTTGCAGAAACTGGCGCACTTCTGCCACAGTCGTATTCAGAATTTCATTCAGATCCAAGGATCGGCGAATTCGAGCCGCAATTTCTCCCAACAAGCGATCGCGTTCAGCCGCTTCTCGTAACCGGGCTTCGGCTTGCTTTTGCTCCGTAATATCCCGCACCACGGCTAAAAGATGGGGTTTTCCTTTGTACATAAACCCGGTTCCCCGTACCTCAATGGGAAACGGCGTACCATCGGAACGCAAATCCACCGCTTCCCGCTGAAAGGGAACTCCCTGTCTAACCGCAGTAAGATACTCGTAAAATATTGAATGGGAGTCCGGATGAATAAAACGTTCGGGATCAAGATGGATAAACTCTGAATAGGAATAGCCATGCATTTGACACGCGGCTGGATTTGCCTCCACGAGTTGTCCGTCTAAATCGCTAATAATTAAGCCATCCGTCGTGGCTTCAAAGATTGCCCGATATTGAACTTCACTCTCTTTAAGTCGCTGTTCGGCGAGTTTGCGCTGGGTAATATCATGGGTGAGGGCTAGTAAGCAGGGTTTACCTTTTAAGCGGATAATTTCAGCGGACAGTAACCCGATTAAAATCTCGCCCGATTTCGTGCGAAACTCATATTCTTGGTTCGTAATCGCTCCGTGCTGCTGTAGACTATGAACCATGCGATCGCGATCATCAGGATGCACCCAGATATTTAATTCCTCAGCGGTGCGACCAATCACCTCTTGGCGTTCATACCCAGAATACCGCATAAAGGTTTCGTTTACCTCGATATACCGTCCATCTGCTAAGGTGCTAATCGTAATCGAGTTGGGACAACAGCGAAAGGCTTTAGCAAACTTTTCCTCACTCAACCGCAACGCCTCTTCGGTGCGTTTGAGTTCAGTAATATCCACGCTGACACAGACAGCGGCTTGACCCTGTTGGTATTTCTGAGCAACCAATAAATAATACCGACAGTTATCACCAATCAAGGTTTCAATTTCTCGCTTGGCTTCCTGGAGGGGACTAGCAAAAAACTGGGCAATAAAGTCCTTAAATCCGGGGGTGGAATTCATAAACCCCAGTTCCTTCCCCACAAATGCTGCGGCGGATAATCCGAATGTCTTAGCTAGATAACTGTTAACGCCTTGGTACTTTAAATCTGTCCCCATCCAGGACACACATCCGGGTACAGCATCTAAAATCGCTTGTAACTGGTCTTTCGCCGCTTGCAGTGAAGCGATTAACTGCTGTTCCGTTTCCTGTGCCCGTTGACGTTCAGTAATTTCCTGGCGCAATTGCTCATTGGTTACGGTTAACGCCGCTGTGCGTTCAGCAACTCGCTGTTCCAATTGTTCATTCATCAAGCGCAAAGCGTCTTGAGCTAAATGACGCTCGGTGATATCGTGACCGATACAGAGAATACCTGTCACTTGTCCCGATCCATCGATGAGCGCTTTATTCGTCCACCCTACCCAGACGCGACTACCATCCCGCCGGATATTTTCGTTTTCGTGGTAGCGGTATTGATCGGGGTGTTGAATGATGTCTTGGATCAGGGTAGTCAAATCCCGTCCCGATGTCTCGGTTTCTGGAATAATCGTCTCCACCGCTGAACGTCCCCGGATTTCTGCTTCCGGGTAACCCAAAAACTGTTGGGCAAATTCGTTTAAAAAGGTGATTGTACCTTGAGTATCGATGCGTAAAATCAGGCTATTGGCATTTTCGACAATGTTTCGATAATAAGCCGCTCGCTCTCGCCATACCTGTTCAACCTGTTCTCGTTCAGCAATCTCGCGCCGCAGTTGCTGATTGATCCGTTTTAAGTCCTGGATCTCGTCTGAGTTGTCGGCTTGGGATTGAGTCTCAGGGTACAATGACAGGGGGATAGGAGTTTGCAGAGGAGAATTAGGCGATCGCGGATAGTTATCGCCTTGGTGGTTGGTAATGGCTAGCCAGAGTTGTTTGAGCTTGTGATACATCGGCGGCGTTCCGAGAATGGTTCCCAAAACGGAATGTTCTTCCCACTATACTCTGACAAGTCTGGCGATTTTTATACATTTTAGGTCAAATCAACAATTAACCCACCGGGAGACGGTGGGCTAATAGACCTATAAGTTTCATGAAATAGTGACCCTGATGAATTCCTTGCTCTCTCGTACCTTATGTGTATATGGAACAGAGTTGAGAGTCTGTCGATGTAGCGTTAAAGACTCCGATAGCTGGTTCAACACCCTTCCTACACGGTTTTTTTGGGAGCGCGAGTGGGAAGAATCCAGCACAATACTGGCGACAGAACAATCGAGAAAACAGAAACAATCAAAATCATCGATAAAACTTGGCTGAGTTCAGTAGTCATGATCTTTACCTCTTTATTTGGTTACGCTGCTTTTCTATTTCAAGTTTAACCGCACTGTATCTTGGTGAACAAAGTTTACTGTAATTTTATGGTAAAGATATCCGCCATTTTTATGGGGTTATCTTTATTAATTTTTATTAAATATTATTCCTGAACATAAAAATCTGTAGTGTAGAGACGTAGCATGCTACGTCTCTACAGGGTTAGTTGACCAGAGCGTTATGGTTTAGAAGCGGTAACCCGCACCCGCTTGGATACTAACCGCAGACGCTGGACTATCTTCGTAGGCTTCGATACCGAGTTTTGTATCGCCATAAACCACAATATTGCGACCAAATTGAGCTTCAGCACCGACTGTTACCACAGGCGCATTTTTGTTTCCTAATGGAGTTGGTTGTCCGTCTTCTTCAATGAAGGAATAGCCAGCACCTACATAAACATTAGCGTTGTTCGTGACCGGAACATCGTAGGAAACAATTGGCATAATGGCGCTGGTATCATCGCTGAATAGAACAGCACCGCGCAGAGAAACTGGCGCTTTTGAAGTCGTTACACGACCTTGAATATTCCCGCCAAATGTTGCGGCATCGTTATTTTGTCCACCGTTGGTCACCCCTGCGGCGACACCAGCACCAATATAGTTGGCATCAGTTCCCGTGGGCTTGGCAGACGCCATATCAGCCGATAATAAAACAGGCGCGATCGCGGTAGCGGCTAGGGTTGAAAAGGTAACAAAAGACTTAAGGTTGCGTTTCATAGTAACATCCATCAATAGGTAGGGTGTAGTGTTGCGTTGTTACTATTCAAGTCGTTTTTAATCGAGTCAATGTTCCAGGTTTAGCGATTTTTTGATAAATGAATTTGCGGAGAATCCTTAGACATCTTAAGGATTCAGCTTTTCAGGAAAACCCTTTGATTGTTTTTTGTTAGATTTTCCCATAAACATAGAAACAAAGGTAAATATTATTAAAAGAATGGAAAATTATAGTTAGCTTTTCATAGTTTGTGAGCAGCCAGTAGACTATTGATTAACTGTCACATTTTTTTTTATTTTTTCCGGATGAGAATTCCCTCTCCTTGACAAGGGGAGAGTTTGTAAGCTGTAAGCAAAGCAAGATCCCCGACTTCTTGAAGAAGTCGGGGATCTGTCTGTGTACCGACATCATATATAGGGGCTGCTGAATAAGTCTTGTGGTGGGGAGAGGCAATAGGCAATGGGCAATGGGCAATAGTGAAGAAAAACACTGACTCATCAAGGGATTGAGCGATTTAAATTTTTCCAACCCAAAAATAAAAAAACCCCCCGTTCGTGTTGATCCGGGGGATGAATTCAATCTATCGATTGTCGGGGCAATTCATGACTTGCCCCGACAGAGTTCTATTTCACGGAAACCTTAGCACCAGCTTCTTCAAGCTGCTTCTTGGCTTCTTCTGCGGATTCTTTTGCTACCCCTTCTTTAATCGGCTTGGGCGCAGACTCGACCATATCTTTGGCTTCCTTGAGTCCCAACCCAGTCATGGTTCGCACGACTTTCAGGATAGCAATCTTCTTATCAGCGGGAACTTCTTCTAAGATGACATCAAATTCTGTCTTCTCTTCCGCCTCTTCCGCCGCCGCTCCAGGCGCACCAGCCGCTGCCATTCCGGGCATCATCATCATGCCACCCGCAGGAGCAGCCGCGCTAACGCCAAAGGTGTCCTCGATTTGCTTAACTAATTCCGACGCTTCCAGCAACGTCAGGGATTTTAGCTTTTCCAAAATTTCGTCGGTTGTAGCAGACATGAATAAACTCCTTTGTTTGATTGTTTACGTGTCACCCTGAGCGTAGTCGAAGGGTAAGCTTTTTGACATTCCAGGTAGGGGTTAACCGCCACCTTCTTTCTGAGCGGAGAGCGCTTGCAAAACGCGACCCAGTGATCCGGGAACTTCGTTGACACAGCGACCCAAGGAAGCCGGAACTTCGTTGACACCCACAGCCAGTTTGGTGGCGATGGAATTAATCGCCCCCGCAATCTGTCCGATGAGTTCTTCTTTAGACGGCAAGTCGGCAATTGCCTTAACTTGGTCTTGACTCAGGGCTTGACCTTGCATCACGCCGCCCTTGAAGTCGGTTTTTTTGGTGGCTTTCTGGAAGTCCTGATATGCCCGAATTGCACCGCCTACGTCGTCTTTGACTAACATGAAGGCGGAGGAACCGACCAAAAATTCGGTTATGGGTTGCCAGTTTTCATCATCCTCAACCGCCCGCCGCATCAGGGTATTTTTTGTGACCTTACAGACTGTGCCTGTGGGACGCAGCCGATTCCGCAAATCGGTAATTTGCGCCACAGAAAGTCCCTGGTAGTCAATGACGATGGCGAGTTGCGAATCACTCAAGAGTTCCTTGAGATCAGCGACGACTTCCTTTTTGTTGTCCAGGGTTCTGCCCATTCTTGTTTCACCTCCTTGTTTCCTTTCATAGTTGTCCGTTGGAAAATCCTGCCCTCAGCCATAACGAAACCCCGGACATGCCGGGGTTACGCTGAGTATCTTTAATACCTGTACTTTGGTTTAGATGTAAAGTGACAGTGGATACTTCGGGCGTTGACCTCGGCAGGATATTAAGTGATGAACACCTGCTGTCTTTGGTACAAGCCAATCAATTATTGGATTGTAGACTGCAAAAATAACGGTTCAGATTACGCAGCTTCAGCTGCTTTCATGTCCCGTAAGCTAGGGATATCGACTTCAATCGCCGGTCCCATGGTCGCGCTGATAAATATACTGCGCCAAAAGCGACCTTTCGCGCCTGAGGGACGATTTCGGTCAATCGTTTCCTGCAAAGACTTGAGATTAACCAACAAATCTTCCGCCGGAAAAGAAGCCTTACCAAACATAACATGAACGATGCCTGTGCGATCGGCACGAAATTCAAGTTTACCTGCTTTGAATTCTTCGATCGCCTGAGTTAGGTCGAAGGTAACAGTACCGCCTTTGGGTGAGGGCATCAAGCCCCTGGGTCCGAGGAGGCGTCCTAACTTCGCCACTTGGGGCATCATGTCTGGTGTGGCAATCAAGCGGTCAAAATCCATCATCCCATTTTGGATTTCGCCAATTAATTCTTCCGAACCGGCAATATCTGCCCCCGCATTAGTCGCTTCGGTGACTTTTTCGCCCTTGGCAATGACGGCGACTCGCACCACCTGACCGGTTCCTTTGGGTAGGGATACGGTTGTCCGCAGTTGCTGATCGGTGTATTTGGGATCAATTCCCAAGCGAATATGGGCTTCGGCAGATTCAGGAAATTTTGCCGTTGCGGTTTCTTTTAACAGGTTCAGGGCTTCTGTCGGTTCATAAGGTCGTTCTTCGACCTTGCTTTGTAATTCTTGTAATCGACGTGATAGTTTTTTGGGCATTTATCTCTCCTGGGGTGACTAACGAAGCGTCTCGCCTCTCCCCCAAATTAGGTTGACAACGGTCTTCAATTGCGGGTTGATGGCACTTAAACCTCAACCCAGGGACTATTCTGCGATCGCGACGCCCATATTCCGGGCAGTCCCTTCGACGATTTTCATGGCTGCTTCAATATCATTAGCATTGAGGTCAGGCATTTTCGTCTGGGCGATTTCTTGCAGTTGCGCCTTTGTAATCGTGGCGACTTTTTGCCGATTGGGTTCACTGGCGCCTTTTTCAATCCCGGCTGCTTTTTTAATTAGCACCGATGCGGGCGGGGTTTTGAGGATAAAGGTAAAACTGCGATCCTCAAACACCGAGATTTCCACGGGGATAACCATTCCCACTTGGTCGGCGGTCTTGGCGTTGTATTCTTTACAAAACGCCATAATATTCACCCCATGTTGACCGAGTGCTGGTCCAACGGGGGGAGCAGGGTTGGCTTTTCCCGCAGGGAGCGCCAACTTAATAACTGCAACGATTTTTTTTGCCATGCTTAGCCTGTTTTTTCCACCTGATTGAATTCTAGTTCCACTGGCGTATCTCGCCCAAAAATGGAGAGCAACGCCTTGAGCTTACTGCGTTCGGGGCTAACTTCAATCACTTCGCCTTCAAAGTCTTTAAACGGACCTGATAGCACGATGATTTTGTCACCAACAGCCATGTCCACTTTAATCACTGGCTCTTGTTCTTCGGTCTGCTTGAAGATCCGTTCGACTTCTCCTGGACTCAAGGGTACAGGTTTAACGTGACCTCGCCCTCGTCCATAGCGACGTTTCTGTTCTGCCCCTACAAAATTAATCACATTGGGTGTGTTTTTGACAACCTGCCAGCTTTCATCATCCATGACCATTTCGACCAAGACGTAGCCAGGGAATACCTTTTCTTCAGAGTGCTGGCGAGACCCATCCTTACGGATTTTTACCGTCGGGGTTTGGGGAATCTGAACTCTCAAGATCCGGTCAGCGACATCTAGGGTTTGCACTCGCTGTTCTAGATTTGTCTTTACCCGCTTCTCACAGCCGGATGCCACCTGAACCGCATACCAACGGCCAGATGGGGCTTCTTGGAGCTGTGAATCGCGATCATCATATGATTCGTTTGCTGCAAAACTCATCCAAATACCTGTTGTGATGCCCACAAGAATAAGCCATCCACTAAATAAATTAGCGTGGCTGATAGAACGACCATCAATAACACGGCAGCCGATTCGCTAATCAGTTGCTGCCGAGAGGGCCATACGACTTTACTGAGTTCCTCTTTGGTGTCTTGAAGAAACGTTACAACATTAAACCCAGAGGCTTTTTGCTGAGACTCTGTTTCCGTTTTAGTTTTCTTTGCCACAATAGTTGACTTCCCCCTTCTACTGATTATCAGAGCTGTTCAACCCAGCGTTCATAACTCATATTAACCTGCTTCACTCATCCGTGAAGTTGACAAGATCTGGGTAGAACCGCTGATGCTCCCCCAGCCTTTTCATATTTTATAGATTCAGAACGCGCCCTGGAGGACTTGAACCCCCGACATCAGGTTTTGGAGACCTGCGTTCTACCAACTGAACTAAGAGCGCTTGGGTTGGCTGGTAGAGGTGAATTTATCCCCTTTGCTTTACTTAGTGTAACGCAATGAGGGCATGAATACCAAGCCAATATCCAAAAAAATCTAAATCCCCCGGTCAAAGCGCTGCTTAACCCGAGTCGCTTTACCCACACGCTCTCGCAAATAAAAGAGCTTCGCCCGACGCACTTTACCTCGTCGCACAATTTTAATGCTGGCAATTCGGGGGGAATGGAGCATAAAAACCCGTTCTACACCAACACCTTGGAAGATACGCCGCACGGTAATCGTTTGGTTGATGCCACCATGACGCATGGCAATCACGGTACCTTCGTAGGGCTGAACCCGTTCCTTGTTCCCTTCGCGAATACGGACACCGACTCTAACTGTGTCACCAACATGGACTGTCGGTAAGTCTGATTTAAGCTGTTCCGCTTCTATGGAGCGAATAACCTCTTGAGCATTCATGGTTTTGTAAAAAAATCACAGCCTATAATCATAGCGCACTATCTGATCCAGCGTCTAGATTTGGAGATTTGGGAAATGTGTAGGGGCGGGTTTGACCGATAACACTCCGCCTCAAACCGCTAACTGAACTAAACCCGCCCTGACTTGACCCAACGCTAGGCTCAAGGGAACCTGGTTTTGACTAAAATGTAAAGAATTATCAAAAAATGCTGGTTTTATCTTGACCTAGGGGAAAACTAGCAGTATGCACAATTCATTGATGCGACTGGGAGGAAAATTATGCGTTTCAAAAATCTTCTAGGACCCCTATTGATATTAGCATTGCTGTTTATCACGCTAGGCGATCGCGTCCTACCCGCACCGCTAGATGATGCTAGCCGCAACACCCGCACCAGCATCAATCAATTCTTAGTCGGGTTATTTCCCGACTGGAATCCCACCAACCCGAACGAACGCACGGAAAAGGAAGTTGAACAATTAGAACAGAGGTGAGTAAAAACACAGGAGCAGAGGTGCGGAGGGGAAGGGAGAGCTAGGGGAGAAAGGTTGATGTCATTTGCCAATTGTCTTTCAAGAAATTAGCAAATGACCAATGACCAATGACCAATAACTACTTCTTCAACCAGCTAAACATTGCCCGTAAATCTTTACCCACTTCCTCTACCGAATGTTCAGCTTCCTGACGCCGCATGGCGGTGAATCCAGGTTTACCTGACTGGTTTTCTAACACAAACTCACGGGCAAATTGACCCGATTGAATTTCTTGCAGAATTTTCCTCATCTCGGCGCGGGTTTGGTCATTAACGATGCGAGGTCCGCGAGTATAATCGCCATATTCAGCCGTATTAGAAATACTATCGCGCATATTAGCGAGACCACCTTCCACAATCAAATCCACAATTAATTTAACTTCGTGGAGACATTCAAAATACGCCAACTCTGGCTGATAACCCGCCGCCACTAAGGTTTCAAATCCCGCTTTAATTAAGGCACTCAAACCCCCACATAATACAGCTTGTTCACCAAATAAATCGGTTTCCGTTTCTTCCCGAAATGAGGTTTCCAAAATACCCGCACGAGTCCCACCAATTCCTTTAGCATACGCCATAGCGCGATCGCGAGCTTGACCTGTGGCATCCTGATACACGGCAAATAGACAAGGAACACCTTCTCCTTGTTCGTAAGTCCGTCGCACTAAATGCCCTGGTCCTTTGGGTGCCACCATGATTACATCTACATCAGGTGTGGGAACGACTTGACCAAAGTGAATATTAAACCCATGGGCAAAGGCAAGGACATTCCCTTGTTTCAGATGCGGGGCAATTTCTGCAGTGTATACCGTTTTCTGCACCTCATCCGGTAGCAAAATCATAATCACATCCGCCGCTTTCGCCGCCTCAGCAACCGAATGAACCGTTAATCCGGCTGACTCCGCTTTCGCCACCGACTTGCTGCCCGGATACAGACCCACAATCACCTTGATGCCACTCTCTTTGAGATTCAGGGCGTGGGCGTGACCTTGAGACCCATAACCGATAATTGCAATTGTTTTATCAGTGAGTAGGTCTAAGTTAGCATCTGCATCGTAATACATCCGGGTCATAGAAGTATCTCCCTTGCTACAAGCATTTTCGTTTGACTGCGGACTATTGATTTTACATCAAAACCCTTGCCCATTGTTATGGATTTTGTCTGGGTTAGGGCAGATACGGTCGCACTTGCTTCCTGAAGCCACCTTTAGGTTTAAATAACTCAGTTATGTTCACGCACGGATAAAATGGGCGTTACCTGAGACTCTTTTAATAATTTATCCAAGCAATCTCTAGCAACTAATCGTTTAAGAAACAGCCTTAAAGCTGCTATGGAAAAATCCGTTTTTAAGTAAATGTTTATGGCACTAATTATTTTGCTTTTTTTGATCGCGACAAATCCCCAATGCAATCGAATTGACGTTTTTATCTCTGACAACTTTGGCAAACTATGACGATATTTTTCGCTAATACAAAAATAAATTTTTTCTTTGATTATGAGATTAATATCTAAACGTTGTTCCAAGGTAAACTTACTATTAAATGATCCATGCCAAACTGTCCGGTAAGCCAGACATTTATTTATAAAAATGGCATCGCCAAATTGGGCAATTTTAATCCATGAATCAATATCATCATAATTAGTGTCAAATCTTGTATCCCATCCTCCTGACTTCAGGAAAGCTGAACGAGAAAAGGCTACTTGTACAGGCGTGCCAAATGGCAAGAGTTCCAACAGCATAGCGTAATGAATCTCGGCTTGGGGAATATATACAAGTGTTCCCTTGCCAACCTGCCGACTTCTGCTGATTTCTGTCTCATTCTCATTAACCTGAATGGCTCGACAAGAGCAAATGACAGCCTCTGGACGCCCTGCGATCGCCTTCACCATTTCTTCAATACAATTAGGGGTAAGGTAGTCGTCATCATCCACCAGTTTTACCCATTCTCCTGTCGCTAATGCTACACCCTGATTAACCGTTCCTGAGTGACCCAAATTCGTCGAATTTCGATGATAAATTAAACGGGTATTACCCATGTCCAAGAGTTTTTTCCGTCGCCCTTGGACATACATATCCGTACCATCAGACGATCCATCATCCACCACAATTACTTCGCACGGTATCGTTTGAGCTAACGCACTGTCAATTGCCCGCTTGAGCAAGGTGAGGCGATTATGAGTTGTGATGACGATGCTAAATTTCATACCCTTCTCCACCAAAATTATTTCGGTATCGCCCAGATTTGGTTTTAACCTGTTTTGGATGTGGTTAAGATTTGGACAATAAGATTAGCTATGGATATTCATAATTTTAAGCGATTGAACCCTAGTGGAACACGGCGGAAATATTTGAGCAGCTTTGTAGGTGTGGGGGAGCTGGGGAAGCTGGGGGAGTCATGTAGAGACGTGCCATGGCGCGTCTGTGTGTAGGGGCGGGTTTAGGAACTAATATTGTTATCCCTAGCTGGGCTGCAAAACCCGCCCCTACCATAAGACATAAGACCAATGATGAAGGACAGTTAAAATACTGTCGAAGTCCAGCTTCCGTGCAATCCGTAAGGAATATGATGCGACAGATGTAATCGTGCGATCGCGCCTTGGCTCAAATCTCGACTGTCCAAAATCACCACATCAGAGCGATGGTGACTCGAATCATACACCAACGTCAACACCCAACCTTCATCTTCTCGCTTCCCATCAGGATGGGGGACAAAAATGGGTTCACTGACGAAGCCTTGGGGGGCTGCACTCCAAACTTGTTCCTCACCTGTGGTAACATCAAACTTGGCGATCGCTTGAAGTGGAGCATTCCCGGTGGGATGATGCGTTACTCCCATATACACATAACGGTAAGGGCGTCCGACATGATTGGGATGGACACAGGGAAACTCACAGGAACGGGCTAATAGTCGCTGTCGTTGTACCGTAGAATCTGCTAAATTCAGCGTAAATCGAAATAGTTGTCCGGGTGGAAGTGCATCAAAATCCACGTCCCGGTAATCTATCTCTGAGTCTACTTGAGTTAACGACTCATAGCAAATCGAATCCACACAAATTTGCTCCCCTTGCTCAAACGCATTCCCATGGTGAAAAATAAACCCAGCCTCAGCTTCTAGCACTTGCATCGGTTTATTGCCATGACGTGGAATTACTAAAATCCGAGTCGGTGCGTTGGGTTTAAACTCTACACATTGACCCGCCCCTTTTAATCCCAACAGGAAGGGAACGGGATTATAGGTGACAGGATTTTGGAAAAAGATGCAGTAATTGGGTGTAATGGCAAAGTCATGGATAAAAGCAAAACCCGGAACCGTGTGACACTTACGCCGTTTTAATGTCCCAGCTTCATCTAATTCATAAATGGTGATTTTCGTGGAAAAACCCGGTTTAATCGCAAAATTCACCAAACAAGGCGCACCCCCATCTTGGTTACAGCTTGGGTCAATCCAAGGATGAGCGCCAAACGCTTCGCCTTCTGCCAAAATGCTATCTAGAGTGTCTTTCCCTAGGGTGTCTAAGGTTTTGGGATCTAACCGATAGGGTTCCGCCGCTTCCCAAAGGGCTAATAATTTCCCGCCCCAGTAAATCACATTCGTGTTGGCAATATTTTTGATTTCAATATCAAACGCATTCGCCAACCACCCTCCAGGCTTTTGCGTACCAAAAACACCGCGATACAGCATTTTTCCGGCGTCTTGTTCTTTGAGAAAGCCTTCAGTATGGACAAAGCGATTGCGGAAATAAGCACGACCTTGATCAAAGGCGATCGCACAAATCATACCATCCCCATCAAAGGGGTGATGCAGGGGTTGACCATGGATATCCAGTAAACCCGGACCATTGCGAAATAATGTGCCATTCAGCGCTGGCGGAATTTCTCCTTCAATGTCCTCAATCCAATACTCATATTCATTCGGTTGAGATTGATACCCCCGTTTCCATCCTTCCTGATCATAAGAGCGGGCAGATTTTGAGTCTAAAAATTGTTCTGTTGCAATCATTGTTTATTCCCTCGTGTTTGTAGTAAGCGCTTTAGCGCTATTGATAAGAGGACTAAAGTCCTCACTACCA
>CAKZMA010000852.1 GCA_937127375.1 uncultured Coleofasciculus sp.
TAAGACTATATAAAACCTGTTATTCTGGTCAAAAACGACGCCTAAACTGATGACAAAAACCCTAACAATTACTGAAGTCGTTACGTCCCTTAACGAAGCTGAATCGCGGTTCAATATTCGCCAAAGTGATAATCTTGAGTTCTTTTCAGAATGGCAAAACAATCTTCCTGAACTCACCCAATCCGAACGGGAAACCCTCGACCGGATTAAAACGAGCTATCTCTACAACAGTGCCGATGGCTCAATGACCGAAGCGACTGTGAATTTACTCCTCGTTTCTCCACTGTTGTACTTAGCTGGTTTTTGTGACCCGCCCTATAAACTGAAAGGAGAAAAATCAGTCGAGTTTACGGTTGAAGAACGAGATGAAACCTATCGCGGCCGCATTGACGCTCTCGTGTTAAAAAATCAATTTTGGCTGACACTGATTGAATCCAAACAAACCAAATTTTCCTTTTCAGTCGCAATTCCCCAAGCCCTCGCCTACATGATGGCTAATCCTCATCCCACACAACCGTCCTTTGGCTTAGTCACTAATGGGGATAACTTCCTTTTCCTGAAGTTAATTCAAGAACCTGTCGGTTACTATGATTTGTCCACTGATTTTTCTATCTTTGCCCGTCCGCAAAATGAACTATACAACGTTCTGCAAATTATGAAACGAATTGGTACGTTAATTACATGAATAAACGCAGGTTTGTAGTAAGGGCTTTAGCCTTCTCATCGTGCCCTATCCAGGAATAAAACTGCTTAATCCATCAGTTTAATCCATCAGTTGCAGATTGCGAGGGTAGATCATTGGTCTTATATCATTGGTCATACTAGAATACAGAAATATGAAGTGAGCGAATGACAAATTACAACTTCCCACCGTTAACTTTAATTGTCCCCACCTACTTAGTTCACTCCTCTGCTTTAACAAAGACGCCTAAACCAAAATCACAACTTCTGTTCCTAGACGAGCATTTACTCATTTTTACATTAATCTCATACCTATCCTCGGCTGGAGGAACAAAAGGAACAACAGCAACAGCATAATCGGTCATATCAGATGCGATGACATTACCTTGCATATCTTCGACAATTATATCCACATCCTCACAACTCTTATCGCAAACAGCAACGAAACTGTACTCTCGACTGGGCGATAAAAATACCGTCTTCGGTGCTTGCGCCCCTCTAGAGAGTCTGGCTACTGTTCGCGGAAATACCAGTTGATAGCCCTCCTCGTCTTGGGCTTCAATGACTGCCCGAATTTGAGCTTCGACTTCCTGCTCGGATTCGTTTAGGGGTCTAGCCGTTGCGGTAATCTGAACTGTTGTCACTGAAAACAGCGCTAGGGTAGACACAATCAGACGTGTAACAATCTTCATGGCAATGATGGTATGGTATGAAGCCCAAATCGAATATTGTACACCGTAGGTTCGCGATCGCCTATTCTTCGGTTCAGTTCAACTCCTCAAAAGACCCATGATTAATGACGACTAAGACTCGTCCTCCACAGGCAAAAACTCCTTGGTTTCCGATGAATATTCCCAAGCAACTCCGTCTGGATCTTTACTTTGACTCCATTGGGCAAAATCCGGATCAGATTTGCGCTTGCCAATCGTACTCGAATGAACATCGAGTCGTTTGGCTAATTCTGCCTGAATCAAAGCCTGACCCTCTTTCTCTTCATCCTCAGATTGCTCAGATTGAGGTGATGGCTTCTCCGGCGGGGATTCGAGTTTTTCCTGAATGTCCGCTTCCTCAGTCTCAGATTCCCAAGGACTGGACTTATCCTCCATCTCTTCCTCTGTCTCATCCTCTCCATCTTCCATCAGCCATTGAACCAGCTTTGGGGCTTGATTGGTCAAGGATTCATTCTCTTGTTCCGGTAGCGGTTCACTGCTATCAAAGATGCTTCCCAGAGCATTAGCCGTGAGAAAGTAATAAACGGTTCCTTTATCCTCGTAGTCTCGACGCTTCGCCCCAAATTCTTCTGCCTTTCTATCCAAGTATCGCTGGGCGGCGGTTCCAGAGATGTTCGCTTTTATCGACAAGTCTAAGGGCGTCAAGCAACCCTGATTGTCTTTGATCAGTTGATTAAACCAGGGGTTGACTTGCTTACTCCATTGCAGCCACCGATACTGTTGCCAAATTTTCAACAGAATAATCACAACCAAAAGCGCAAGCAGATAGGGCCACGTTTTAAACAACAGGACGAATACAAACGCGATCGGGAGTAGGAGAATTAGAATCCCTGTAGTACTGCTATCAATTACTTTTCCGGTCATATCCCTGCTTGCAATTTTCTCTTGAGCGTAAGCGAATTACGATAACGATGGCATTTCCTTGACTGACAGCCCAGCCTTAGCTGGCTCTAGCCTAACTTAAGCCGTTGATTGGCACGTTGCCTATCTCAACAGTTTACGGTTTCTTGAGCCAGGTTGATCAGCGAGAGGCGTTTTAACATCGCTGCCCGTGCTTGCTTTGCTAACGTATCATCTAGGGGCGTCAAAGTGATAGGGGTTTGGTACTTTTGTTTTAATCCGGTTTGGATCAGCCAATCGGCGATAAAGGGATTCTTGGGTAAAAGTGGACCATGGGAGTAGGTCGCGATCGCGTTTCGATAAAATGCCCCTTCCATGCCATCCTCGCCGTTATTCCCGTAGCCTTTCATCACTTTACCCAGAGGAGAGACATTCCCCAAATAGGTACGCCCGCCATGATTTTCAAAGCCAATCACAATCGGCTTACGTCCCAGCATCTGTTCTAAGTCTTGGGCGAGGGGAGATGCGGTTAACTCAAAAACGACATTGCCAATACAGCGACGGGCATCAGGTCCAGGATGCTTACTGACAAAATCCAACAAGCCTAATCCTTCAATCCGTTGACCTAAAGCGGGTTCGTAATAGTGCCCCAACAGTTGCGGGGAACCGCAGGTAAACACGCCAGGGGTTCCGGTTTCCAGTTTCTGGCGCAACGTATCTGCCTTTGTCCCCCGCAAGTCCCGCATAACAATTTCCTGTTGTCGGTCTTGGGCACCACCCCCCATAAACACATCGACCTGATGGAATTGGTCAGCAGAGGTTTGCTGGTCGAGGGCTAGGACATTCACCCGAATCCCCCGCCATTGAGCGCGTTGTTGGAGGCAGATCACATTGCCGCGATCGCCGTAGGTACTCATTAGGGTCGGGTATAGCCAGCCAATCGTTAGTTCTAGATGTTCGGGATTCATCGTTTTTGCTTACTCTCTATCTAAGTTTTACAGGCTGACTAGAGGGAAAACGGAAAGAAGTCCTGTAGAGACGGGTTTAGCCACAATCGTAGAGACGGGTTTAGGGACTGTAGGGGCGGGTTTAGGGACTAAATTCACCTATTCACCGATAAATGAACAACAAAACCCGCCCTCCTCACCGATAAATGAACAACAAAATCCGCCCTCCCTCACCGATAACAGTTCAACCCAACCCCCCTGGCAAATCATAAAATTAGCCCTTAAAATTACCATTTTTTCTATTTTTTGTCAAAAAAAGATTTTGATTTTTACAAAAATACATGCATCGAACCCCAAC
>CAKZMA010000853.1 GCA_937127375.1 uncultured Coleofasciculus sp.
ATTGGTCATTCGTCATTTGTCTTATGTCATTTGTCATTTGGTCATTTGTCATTTGTCTTATGTCATTTGTCTTATGTCATTTGTCTTATGGTCAGGGCGGGTTTTGTACAAATGTTATCATCAATAGTCAAACGTGATTCCCTAAACCCGCCCCTACACATTCAACATTTATACGGCTTCGGGTAATGCTCCTCGCATTTTGCTTAACCAGTCAATTAAATTCTCTAACTGTTTATTCGCTTTGAGAACTCCTAATCCCCGTACTGTTACTTTACCAGGAGAATAGACAAAGCGCGATCGCAAATGTTCGGGGAGGTTTTCTTGCAATAGCTTCCACGCCGGTTCCTCCATGGGCGTTTCCAAAAGGATGTGCTGTTTCCCTTCAGGTTTAATCCGACTAAACCCTACAGACTTCGCCACCTGCTTCAGTTCCACAATCCGTAATAATTGTTCAACGGGTGCAGGTAAAGCACCATAGCGATCATGCCAATCGGCGGCTATTTGGACTAATTCCGAATGGGAATTCGCTGCTGCTACTGTCCGATACGCACTCATCTTTTGATCCAAATCGGGAATATAATCAGCGGGGATAAAGGCGGTAAGATTTAAGTCAATTTGGGTATCATCCACTTGGGGAATTTCTTGTCCCTGAATCTCGCGAATGGCTTCTTGTAGCATTTCCATATATAAATCAAAGCCAATCACATCCATTTGTCCCGATTGTTCCGCCCCTAGGAGATTTCCCACTCCCCGGATTTCCATATCTCGCGTCGCCAGTTGATACCCGGAACCTAACTGGGTAAACTCCTGAATCGCCCGTAAACGCTTGCGGGCGGCGTCGGATAGAGTATCTTGTTTGGGATAGAATAACCAAGCATGTGCCTGCACGCCGGAACGCCCGACTCGCCCTCGCAGTTGGTAGAGTTGGGCTAATCCAAAGCGTTGGGCGTCTTCAATCAGGATGGTATTGACACGGGGAATATCTAACCCGGATTCAATAATTGTGGTACAAACCAGGATATCCGCTTCCCCATTACTAAAGGTGAGCATTGTCGCTTCTAATTCCCCTTCAGGTATTTGTCCATGGGCGATAGCCAGTCTCGCACTAGGTATCATTTCCCGCAGTTTAGTGGCGACTTCTTCAATTCCCTCAATTCGAGGAACTACATAAAATATCTGTCCCCCGCGATCTAATTCAGTGCGAATTGCAGTCCGAACCGCTTCTGGATTATACGGGGCTAAATGGGTTTTAATCGGGCGACGGGAGGGAGGGGGTGTGGTAATTAAACTCATTTCCCGCACCCCAGAGAGGGACATATATAAGGTACGGGGAATCGGTGTGGCGGTTAAGGTAAGGACATCAACTTGTGTTTTTAGGGTTTTAATTTTCTCCTTTTGATTCACGCCAAAGCGCTGTTCTTCATCGACGACTAGCATGCCTAAGTCGCGAAATTTGACAGTTTTGCCTAAGAGTTGATGGGTACCGACAACGACATCTAGTTCGCCTGTAGAAAGGCGGCGCTGAATTTCCTTACGTTCCTGGGCGGTACGAAACCGATTCAGTAATCCCACATGAATTGGATAGGGGGCAAAGCGTTCTTTTAACGTGTGGTAATGTTGTTGAGTAAGAATCGTAGTTGGGGCGAGGAAGGCGACTTGTTTTCCGGAGATAATCACTTTAAAAATTGCCCGCAAAGCTACCTCGGTTTTGCCAAAGCCCACATCCCCACAAACCAAGCGATCCATCGGGCGATCGCTCTCTAAATCTCGCTTCACGTCTTGCACGGCTTTGAGTTGATCGGGGGTGGGTTGGTAGGGAAATGATTCCTCTAATTCATCTTGCCAGGACGAATCTTCTGGAAAGGCATAACCGGATCGTTGACTGCGTTGGGCATAGAGTTTAAGTAAATCAACCGCCAGTTTCTTAATGGTTTTGCGAACCCGATTTTTGGTCTTTTCCCAGGCTTTGCTGGACATTTTATTCAATTGCGGCGCACGGCTATCGGCACGGCGATAGCGTGACAAAACCCCTACCTGATCGGCGGCGACGCGCAATAAGCCATCGGCATATTTGATGACTAAATATTCACGGGTTTGATAGTTAAGGGTGAGGCTTTCTAGCTTGACAAATTGACCAATGCCATGGTTTTTATGCACCACATAATCCCCAGGCGTTAACTTATTTGGGTCAACTTGTTTGGATGCGGCACGGCGTCGCTTCCGCACATAACTGGGGGTGGCGAGAGTATGCTGTCCAAAAAACTCGCGATCGCTAATTACAACCAAGCGAAACGTAGGCAGGATAAAGCCTTCCAATTCCGCTAATCCGGAATATTTCACCGCCACAGGTGTTTTCTGGCTTTGCAGTTTATCAATCGCCGGATAGTCACGGGGATTGGGAACAAATTGAGCCGGACAATCATGTTCCTGTAACAGAGAAACCGAACGACTGGGTTGAGCCGAAACCAACCAAACCGAAAACTTGCGATCGCGTTCACGGCGGACAATTTCTGCAAGTTTGGCAAACTGGTGTGGTGTGGCGGGAATCGGGCGGCTGGCTAAATTCACCGCCGTCTCATTAGTGGCTTCTGCTAGTTCTGATAAATAGACTGTAGAGACGTTGCATGCAACGTCTCTACATAGCGCGTCTGGGTCATATTGACGATGCAGAGGGGGAAGAGGATGGGTAAGGGTTTCTAAATGATCTTGAGCATGTTCCACCCAGCGATCGCAATGAGCGCGACATTGTTCAGGTTCATCAATAGCAATTACTGTATTCTCGGGCAAATAATCCAACAGAGACGCAGGTTTATCAAACGTAATCCCCAAGAAGCGACGACTCCCTTCCAGATGTCCCCCCGCTTGCCAGAGTGCCTGTTCCTCTTCCTGTAGATGGATTTGAACCTGTTGGGCTTGGGTATCACTGAGGGCATCAGTAATAATGGGGCTAAAATCAGTAGGGGTGAGTACCAGTTGCTCAATTTTATCTAGGGAGCGTTGGGTTGCAGGGTCAAATTCGCGCAGTTGTTCGAGTTCATCCCCGAACCACTCCAAACGCACAGGTAATTCGGCAGCAACCGGGAAAATATCCACAATATCACCGCGCCGACTCCACTGACCTTCCATTTCCACCAGTGGCACTCGATCATAACCCAAGCGGGCTAATTGTTTATCGATGTCTTTAATATCCCAACTTACGCCTCGGTTGATTGTCAGGCAGTAGGATGCAAAGGCGGCGACTGGTGGTAAATGGGGTTGGAGTGCCGCATGAGTGGCGACAATTGCCAGTTGTCCGTTGTGCTTTGTCTGTCCATTGTCCGTTGAAGTTTGTGGGTTACCCTGATCAGGATTTGCCGAATGATCAATCACCAAATCGGCTAATACCTGCAGTTGTCCCCAAGTCATTTCCGATTCAGGGTCAAAAGGTTCGTAGGGTGACGCTTCCGAGGTGGGATAGAAATGAACCGTTTGCCAGTTCATGGCTTCCAGTTGCACCGCCCAGCGACTGGCTTCCTCCAACGTGGCGCAGATAACCAAAAGATTGCGCCCTGCGGCTTGGGCGATGGCAGATGAGACTAATCCCTTAGGTAGACGGGCAATCCCATTCAGGTGCAAAAACGACTGACGATTCAGTTTAGAGAGGAGTTCACCCGTCAGGGGCGATCGCTCCAGAGTCCGAATGATAGAAGAGAATGCCATGATTCACCGCACGTTATTAGAACTAGACAACCCAAGCCGCCATCCATCGACTTATCCTATTGTAGAAGCCTTGGTCGGGGCAGGTTCAGTTATAGCTAGGTCAAAAAGAAATAATAATCGTGAAACTTGCCCCTACACTAAATCCCCAACCTGATTCACCCCACAGTCAATCTACCGCTCAACCCCTCTGCGCCCCTCTGCGTTAAAAAAACTAAGCTATTGCCCTCCTCAAACCTTGGTCAGGACAGGTTTCCTCCCCTAGATAGGAGTGAGTCAAAAGAACCCCCGACACCAAACCCCAGACGCTTCTCACATCACCTCTGGAACAGTCAAAACCCAGAACTCAAGTCATGCTTGATACTAGAACCTGAGAATACATCCTCTCTCATTCCCAGCCATTACACTCATGTCCTTTGTCTCTCGCGAAATTGTCTTTGTCCTCTTGCTAATCGGACTCAATGGTATCTTTAGCTATGTCAGAGATGGCGATTGTTGCCGCTCGCAAGGTACGCCTGCAACAGTTAGCCAATCAAGAGTTGACAACCAAGCATTCCCAAGGTAACATGACATGACATTTATCCACGCCAAGGTCGAAGCTGTGGTTAAGAAAAAAGCTAAAAAGCAATCTAAGCGAAAAAAGCCTCAAAAAGAGTCAAACATCAGAACCGATGTTTGGCAATTGGTTATGACGCAAGAGCAGCGCCGACTAGCCGTCTTGACCGTAGCGGAATACCGACATTTTCTGAAGCCATTAGTACTTATTAGCTATTGGAATTGGGGCAACCTGTCTGGGTTGAACAGTAATGAAAGAGTTAATGCTCTAGAAAAGCTGGTTCACCAGACAGGGGATAATCCTAATCCTAAATACTATTGGTATTTCCAGAAAAGTATTGGTCGTTATCCTTCATTCCGGAAATTTCCCAGTTATCTAAGACGTGCTGCTATTCAGGAAGCATTGGGTATTGTTAGCAGCTTCGTTACTCGCTGGGATGCTTGGAAGAGGGGAGAGCGAAAACATCGTTACGACAAATCGCCCAGGTTAACCGTAATGTGCAATAGCTATCCAGCTTTGTACAAGGGTCAGCAAATCAAGTACCATTCCAACTTCAATGCAGTAGAGCTGAAAATATGGAATGGTGCTGATTGGGTTTGGATGCAAGGTGTTTCCATCAAAAAGCATGGAAAAAGTCGGCACACCAGAGAGGGAGCAAAACTGTTGTCTCCTGCTCTGGTTGCTAATAAGCGAAGTGTTCATCTTTCCATGGCCGTTGAGGTTAATCCTCAATCTCTACCTGATTCAGATTATGTTTGTGCTATTGATATTGGCATAAACACAACAGCCACCTGCTCAATAGTTGGCTCATACGGTACTGTAAAAGCTAGGAAATTCCTCAATCCGGCTAGAGACATAGACCGTCGCGACCAACGTAAGCAGCGCATTGCGACTAAGTCCAAACTAACTCGGAAAATTACCAACCAGGATTTACCTAAAGGCTTCTGCCAAGGTTTGTATCGAAAGTCTAAAAACATCAACAAACATATTGCTCAAACGGTTTCTAGGCAGATTGTTGAGTTTGCACAAAAACATCAAGTTAACGTGATTGTGTTTGAGGACTTATCGAATTGGAAAGCTAAGGGTGGGAAGCATGGGTCTTTGCAGAAACAGCGCTTTCACCAATGGTGCAAGGATAAATTAGTTGAGCTAACCATTCAGAAATTCTCTGAGTTGGGCGCAAAGGTATGTAAAGTCAACGCTAAATACACCAGTGCTTACGCCTTTGACGGTAGTGGGAAAATTAAGCGGAGTAACAAGAAGTATTCCCAAGCCGTATTCCCAAATGGCAAGCGCTACAACGCTGACCTATCCGCTTCCTACAACATCGGTGCCAGATATTGGTACGCGGTATTAACCAATAGTAAATTCACTAGGGTCTGGGCAGGCAGAAGCTCCTCCCAGACGCTGCGAACGCCAGTGACGCTCAGTACTCTTTGGGAGCTGAGTAAAGCCTAGCATAAGAATCCCCTGCTAGAATTTTTAATTTAGCTGGGGTGCGTTCAAGTGATGGATATGGATGGCAATCGGGTGGATAAGATATTGGTGATCCCGTTGCACAAAGAGTATTATCAGCGTCCCAATGATGTGTATTAAATCCTTTTTGTAGAGACGTTGCATGCAACGTCTCTACTAATCGGGTCGCCCTATTGTTTTAAACGCTACCAACCATGGGTTTTTCGGGCAAGGATTGACGTAAACGATCGCCATATAAGGCTAACGCATTCCCGCCTAACAACAGTCCCAGATGTTCCCGGTCATAATCGGCAACGGTTGCAGCATCCTGGACACAGCCGTGCAGCACACCATCCCAGTGACCATAATCCCCAGAGAAGCAGGTTAAATGCTTACCAATCTCACCCATCGCCACGGGCAAATAAGCAGGACCCGGATCATCGGATTCAAAGGAGGTAAAAATTTGACCCCGTTCAAAATACTCGAAGGGATCACGGTGACGCAAGTCATAATGTTCATACAAGCTAGCATCCTCAATTTTGGTCGGATCATGTGCCGCATTCCACAACAAATCAAACAGGTTTTTCGCCTGAGAGATAATGTTGACATTATCCCGACCACCTTTTTCCTGAATCATCAATTTGGTGAATTCCATCAAAGAGGGGCGATAGGGATGTTTGGGGTCAAAGTCGCGAATTCGCTTTTCCCAATGTTCATGGAACGCATGGGCTAAATCCGGTAGCCAACCACAACCGCCTTCTAAGAAGCCAACGCGCAGGGTGGGGAATTGTTCAAACGCCCCATCAAATACCATCCGGGCTAATGCCAATTGTTGCTGGTTGCGCTGAACAAAAATATGGTTGAGGACAAAGGTTTCTAGATGATCCGCAATTCCGCCCACCATGTAGGAACCGGGTCCACCGTGAATCCCTAAACCAATATCCAAGTCTACCGCCGCCTGTAAAATCGGACGGAAGTCAGGATGGCTAATTGCTTTACAGGTGCGAATTTCGGGGAATGCATCGGGGGCTTTGGGATGGGGAATCGGCATATTGGGCGCAACGGCGACGCTAATCATCCCCAGTTCGTTGACACAGCGATGCATTTCCTTAACCGCTTCATCTACATCCTGAAGACAAATAACCCCAATGGGTTTGAGGCGATTATCATAACCCCGGCAATCATCTGCCATGTAACTGTTGTAGGCGCGGCAGAGTGCGATCGCAAAGTCTTTATCCAGAATACTCGAAAAGATCAGATTCAGTGTGCCAAAGATAACATGGACATCAATCCCCTCTTGATCCATGTGTTGAATCCGCACCCGATTGAACATCGCACCCAATGTGGTATCTGGATGCAGATTGCGAAAGCCACCTTTCCCTAATCCCTGAGGTTGGGGAAACATCCGCAAAAAGTCATTTTTACCGGTTTCGGGATTGAAGTCTACAATCTTTGCCCGTTGATCACCGAGACTATCAATCACTAAACCGACGCGATCGCGATACTCTGGTTCTAGATAATCCCGCATAATCATCGGATTCTCTAGCTTATGAGCATCCGCATCGATCACTAGCAAGTCTTGATACATTGTCACTCCTCAACTTGTTGATGAAGGCGTGAAGTACCCCAACTTGCTTCGCTGAAGTTGGGGCTTCCAACTAGCAAGCAAGGACGGTCTTATTCGTCTTCGGGATTTCCCGTTTCATCCGCCGACGCCTCCAAAAGTTACCTTTTATTGGTCTTACTCAGCGTCCACAGGCAGCCGTCCGCCTTCCGCAGACAGTAATATTATTGTTAGCCCGCTTGGTTAGAGCGGTTTATGGTTAGAATTCTAACCGGATAATGGCTCGCCTGGGTAGAAGGAAAAAATGCCCAAGGGATTTGGTATTACCCATCTCCCCCATCTCCCAGACTTAGCATGCTACGTCTCTACACTATGCCCAATCACCCCTTCCTGGCGGGACGCAAGCCAAACCAGTTCTCGAATGACCAAGATAGGGAAGCGAGGATAGTGATACCCGGATATTTGCGAAACGCGGGTTCATTCTTCTCAAAGAACGCATGTCCCCCCAAAGCAAAGACTTGGGTGAGGATGACGCAAATCAAGGTCAACCGCCAATCGTAGAATAGTAGGATAACGGCTGCGATCGCGAGTAGGTTGGTGAGGTGGTGCAGCCTCTGATTGATCGGATGGCGATGAGAGGCGATGAAATGGGCTTTGGCTTCTTGGAAGTTGTTCAATGACACTCTCCTACAATGACACTCAACTCAGTAAGCTTAAACCATTCTAATGGTTTGGTACAGCTAATTTAATGGATTAGCCCCGTAGGGGCGCAAGGCTTGCGCCCGTGCCAACTTAAGCCATAACCCTTACCCATTCTAATTTTCAGCTATGAGAGAAGGGCGGGTTTATTCAAGTTATCAGTTGGGTGCCATAAGTTATCTGTAAAACCCGCCCCTACACCCCCACTCTAAGAGCTATTTACCTTAAGTTGATACGAATGACCGACTTGTGCGCGATTTAACCATAAATCTATCCATTATTCTTCATTTTTAATCGGAGCCGGAAGTAGAATTCCTTCGGAGCGCAAGGTATCCATAAACGTCTTCCGTAGAGTGCGCTGGATTTGAAGATGCTTTCCTGGCTTAACCTTCGTCAATGTCTTTAGCAACAAGTTAGACTCTCCGAGACTTTCTACACCATCAATTTGTGTGGGTTCGAGGACATCGGGATCATTGGCGTTTAATTCTTGTCCGACTTCCTCAACAACTTGATAAACTTGGGCTAAGTTAGCATGATAAGAAATGCAAACTTCCACGACAGCAAAAATGTATTCTTTGGAGTAGTTAACCACTGAGCCAATCGCACCATTGCGAATAATCTGTAATTGACCATTAGGATGTCTAAGACGAGTTGTTCTCAGTTCAATCGCCTCCACCGTCCCCTCGACGACTTTCTCTTCCACGTTCCCGGCTTCAATATAATCCCCAACTAAATAGTAGTTTTCAAACAAAATAAAGAAGCCACAAACCATATCGTTAACCAGTTCCTGGGCACCAAATCCTACCGCTAGACCAATAATACCCGCACCGGCTAGGATGGGAGTTGGATCAATATTGAGAGTATACAGAATAGAAACCCCAACGGTGAAATAAATTGAGTATTGCAATAAGCTACGAAATAGAGGAACCAGCGTTAAGCGTCTGCTTCTTTGCCGCTCGGTCAAATGTTTCTCTTTAAAGACTAATTCTTCAGCCAGCAAAGAAATCACTTCAAATAACACCCGACTGAAGAATATCATCGCAATAATTTTGATAATTCGCAGACCCCAATCAGACAGATTAGCGACTAATTCAATTTGCTGAGTTACTAATGTAGCTATGCAGACGTATAGGATCAATTCTAAACACCGCTTCAAAAAGGGGATGAGGTGTTGTAAGCGATCGTAAAATCTTAATAGGTTATCAGGGCTCGAGTATCTGATGCTGAGAACACTTAGGATATCTACGATCGCAGCTGCTGCTTTAGTGACCAGTAATCCAACAGCAATGATCAAATAGATTCGTAGTCCGATAAAAAGATAGTCAGAAATTACGGCTGGTAGCTTGAGAAACAGAGTACAGCAAGCGATTATCCACAGCCAAACTCCTCCTTTTATTCGTTTATAAAGGGCGTTGAAAAAAGCATCAATACTTGCATCGTCAGCGGTGCTGCTGTCTATATTTTTGGTGCGATTGTTCGCTAGTTTGAGGCAGTATTTAATCAAGGCTAGAGCGATCGCCGCTAAAATGACCGTACCAATACTTTGAACAATACCAACTGCCAAAGTTAGCCAAAATCCGGGTGGAATAAGCCCAATCAGATCGAGTGTATATTTTTGTATGTCTTTCCCTTGATAGATCAAGAAACCATTAACACCGACAATCGCAAGGCACAGCACTAAGCCAGTCAGGAGCAACAATCCGGTGATGTTCCGACGCATCATTTTGACTTGTTGCGCCTCAATCTTAAAGAGTGGGTATTTAATCAATAGTTTTGACAACTTACCCACCAACCAAATCAAAACCAAGAAAATGACAATTACGATGCTAACTTCAGCAAAAATAATTAATGTATTCATAGATTATTCTCATGAAAATATTTTTTATCATTATTATCACCCTAAGTCTGGGAGAGCTTCCACTCCAATGGATCTAGCTTGTAATAGTGTTTCAATTGCCGATAAAGTGCAGCATGTTTCCTCACCATTTGAGCAGGTTTTTCAAAGAATGTCTCTGTCGCTACAGCAAAAAATTCAGCCGGATCAGTCGCCCCATATTTATTCATCACTGTTTTTCTCCCGCGTTGAGCATCGCGTTGTAATTGCTGATACTCTTGGCTAAATACCTGCGCCCACATCTGATAATCAGCTTGAGAATCCAGCTTGGGTACACCGTTAATCATACCATCGGTTTGATCGAGCTGATGAGCAAATTCGTGGAGAACCACATTATGTCCATCCTGCCAATTCTGGATATCATATTCGATTTGTTGCCAGGATAGGACAAGTTGATCTCGTGTCCACGATTCCCCCAGTCTCACTTCATCTCTTTCTTCTATAATATAATCACTGATTCGTTTCGTGGGTTTGACTCGGTACGCGCTGGGATAAACCAGAATTGACACTAAATTGGGATAATAGTCACCGCTATCATTCAGTAAAAGCAGACAAGCTTGAGCCGCAATCGTCAGTTTTATTTCTTCAGTAATCTGTAATCCTCTACAGCCAATAAACTGTTTTTCAGCTAAAAAAACAGCCATGTAACTCTGGAGTTTTCGTTGTCGGGATTGAGGTAGACGGTGATAGAATGGCAAGATTTGCTCGATAAACGTTTGCCAACGCCGAGGAAACGATTTATTTTGGATGCGGTTCCGTCGCCATTTAGTCAGAAGTGGACTTAAGAGAACCCCAGCACAAATCCCAACAATAATTACTAAAACAATAATAGCTTCAACCATATATTTATTGTAAGTTGTAGCCCTCACCGGATGCCCATACCCCTATTAGATCCCCCTTACGTCCCCCTTCAAAAGGGGGAGACTAACGGATTACTGATACTCAAGGAAATCATAGAGAATTTCATCGGGTTCATCCTCGATGTCTTTCCAATCCTCAGATACCTCAGATGCGATCGCGGATGGTTGGGTTGGGATATTATTAGCGTTTACCTGACTCAGTGCCGCGATTTGTTGGCTGAGGCGGTCAGCTTTTTCGGCGAGGGTATCCAATTGTTCAACGGTAGCATAGCGTTTGGCTTCTTCGCCTAGCTGGAAAAATTGAGTCAAGATTTCCACAACCGCCGAATCAAGGGAGTCAAGTTGCTTTTTATCTTGGTAGGTTGTCAGAGATTGGTAGAGGGAATCGGAAATAGAAACACTGGGAAGCTTTTTGTTAGAATTCATGATTTTTGCCCTTCAAACTAGAGTACAATGAGGTAATACAGCTAATTCACTCGTGAAAACTATCATTATATCGGGACTGGTGTTGGCATTCGCGATCGCCTGTCATTCTCCCTCTCCCTCTGAGCCTAAAGCGTCCGTCAGTACAGCCCAAAGCAGTACGGACAAATTAGCGGCGAACCTTAGCCAAACTACTTCTGGTTCTGAACCCTCAATCGTTGGCGATAACCCAACCGTTGGTAGAGTCAAAAGTATGGTTAATGGTGACCTAATGTGTTACGTTACTCTGGTTGATGAAAATAATAGTGAACATGAAATCGGTGCAACGTTTGAGATCTGTGCCAACTCCAACCTATTTCTCAATCAAAAAGTACGCCTTTTTTATGAGAGAATTCCCGTTAATGATTGCCAAAGTATTGAACCCTGTGGCAAGACCCGAATAGAGTCTCTGATTACTAAAATGGAGACTATTGGAGACGGAAACTCTGAAAATCTAGGAAACTCACAAACATTAAGTAATGGTGAGTGGACAATCACGATTAGTAATCGAGAGTCTTGGTCAGGAGTGAATGGAACCGGAAATCTGAGCTATCGGGGATGTGATTCCCAAGGCAACTGTATTGATTTAACAGGCGGTAAAGTGACCTGTCGCGATGGACTATGTACAATAGGATGGAGAAATGGGGATTATTTGTATGTAATTGAACAACCAATCGATAATCCAGATCGTCCTGAAACAGCGGAGAGTTCAACAAG
>CAKZMA010000854.1 GCA_937127375.1 uncultured Coleofasciculus sp.
TAGTTTTCACTACCAAAAGCCTCTTGTGCAAAAAATGCCACCCTTTTTTGTTTACAAATGATTAAGTGTTTGTATAGAAAACTTAAGTTGTACACATCTAGGTATAAACGGCTTCGTCCCTATTTGGGGCGTTGACAAGTTATCTGAGTCAGAGGTGAGGCGTTAAGTCAAGACTATCGATTTCAGTGATTATTTTTGGATTCAGGTTAACAAGGGACAATGGAACAACTTGCCTGAAATTCACAAACTTTTACAATAAATAGCTTGATTATCAAGTATTTTATTTAAAAATCTCTTTGTAAATGGAGAGAAAATTGTTCGTAAATTCAAAATTTAGCAAAGCAAATTTTGAATTTTGTTTTAAGGTAATGTATCCTCAATGAAAGGAATAAAAACCCCAAGGATAATCGAAACCATGAAATCTCAGTCGATACCTGAAATCCTCAAAAACAGAAGGATTTTCCTACCCAAAACACAAACATTACGTAGAGTTATCCAGAAAATTTCTCCGGCTTGGTTAGGTTGTATTCCCCTAGCCGCTATCATCACCGTCCTTTGGCATAGTGCTGCTGATGCCCAAACCGGAGGCGGTGTTTATCTAGAACGGCAAATTGAGGATGTCGCCACCAGTCTTGACCAACTCCAAGGATTTATCAACGTTGGATTTGTGTTGTTTGCCACAACATTGGTGGTGTTTATGAATGCTGGCTTCGGGATGCTCGAAGTGGGGATGTGCCGCCAAAAGAATGCGGTAAATATTCTCACCAAAAACCTCGTTGTTTTCGGGATTGCGATTCTGGCTTACTGGAGCATCGGCTTCTCGTTCATGTTTGGCGCACAAGGCAATTCCTTCATTGGCTGGGGTGGCTTTTTCTTAAGCAGTGGTGATTCAGCAACCTATGGGTTGTCGCCCTTTCCCGAAAACTTACCCGTTGGCATTTTCTTTCTCTTTCAAGCCGCATTCGCTGCTACTGCTGCCACCATTGTTTCCGGTGCAGTTGCCGAACGCATTCGCTTAGATGCCTTCCTACTTTTCAGCTTCCTGATTATCACCAGCTATACGATATCGGGTCACTGGGCTTGGGGAAGTGGCGGTTGGCTGCAAGAAATGGGTTTCACCGATTTTGCCGGGACTACAGTCGTTCACTCTTGTGGGGCTTGGGCTGCACTCGTGGGAGCGATAATGCTTGGTCCTCGGATTGGCAAATACAACGCCGATGGTTCAGTGAATACGATCGCGGCTCATAACTTCAGCCTTGCGACACTAGGGGCTTTGATTTTGTGGCTCGGTTGGTTTGGCTTTAATCCTGGCTCACAACTAGGCGGCAAACTATCGTAATTGCAACTTCTGTCTCCGGCTCTCTTTTAGCATCCAACTCACTGGGCAGTCGAGGAGTTGGTGCAATGAATAAACCACGAATAAATTTCAGACAATCCATGAGATCGCAGTCATCCTGTGGTTTCTTCGCCCCATTTATCCTGCGTGTTCAGCAATCCTCACCCTTCCAGATTCTCCGGTGTCTCGGTCTGACCCACCCTGGTATCACTGGGTTCGCTGTAGCTTGGCTGATCGCGATTCCGACTCTGGTTTCAGCCGAACCCTTGCCGACCAAACCGCAGCGTGTGGGTGTCGTCGGTGCTGCCCCCTTTGTTGTTCGCGAAGATACGAAGATATCAGGCATTAGTGTAGAAATTTGGAATAGGATTGCTAGATCCAAAGGGATAGAGTACCAACTGATTCCCCAGTCTAATGTCCAGGAAACCCTAGATGCGATCGCCAAAGGTGACTTGGATATGGCTATTGGTCCAATTAGTATTACAGCCAAGCGCCTAGAAGAAAACGTTGCATTTACGCTGCCCTATTTCCTGTCTGAGATTAGCGTTTTAACCTCAAGTCAAGAACCCAGCGTTTGGAGTCGCCTCAAGCCCTTTTTTGGGACGGCAGTCGTTACCTCTATTGGTATCTTGATTGTCCTGCTTGCCTTAACCACGGAGCTATACGGTTTTGCTTTACCCGTCAATAGTCCTCTGCTGCACGATCTGAATATCGAATTACTACGCCTAGCGGTTACAGATATTTACTGTCCGGCGAATGTGGCGATGGTTTCCCCCACGAGTACCAGTACCGCAATTTCTGGGGACTGTTTCTTTAGAACTGTTCCCTCTGACCAAGAATCGGCTGATCGATTAGCCAACTACATTGCCCAAAGTAACGTCACTGATCCCGTTGTCTTCTACGCCTCAAATAGTAGCTACAGTCGCAGTCTCAAAGACGCTTTTGAGCAGGAAACGAGTCTGGAAGAAGTCGCCGCTAGTGATCTGTCCCAAAGTGCTTTCAATGCGAGTCCTGAAGTGCGAAAATATGTACAAAACGGTGCAAAAGTTGCTCTACTTTTCCCGAGTACCACCTGGACTTCACGCGCGATCGCAGTAGCTAGAGTTAATCAAGCCTTAGATCCCAATCAGCAAATGCAGATCATTGGCAATGATGCCTTATACTCCGATGAAACTTTAGCATTTGGGAAAAAAGCCGTTGAAGGGATGGTTCTTACTGCGCCTTGGTATCCCAATACCCCCTATGCTCAACAGGCGGCAGAACGTTGGAACACTCAGGTCAGTTGGCGGACAGCTTACAGTTATGATGCAGCTAAAGCGTTACTGGCTGCCATCAAAACCGCTGATTCTCGTGAAGGGGTTTTACAGGCTCTGCGTCAAGTGAGTTTACCAGCCAGTGAAACGGCGGGAGATGAACTCAAGTTTGATGCTGAAGGGAATCGGGTAGGAGCATCGGTTCAGTTAGTGCAGATTGTTCCTACAGATCCGAGTACAACCCCTAGTGACCCTACCAAGTCGGAGGAAGACCCAACCAGCTTGGCGCAACCAGCGCAGCCAGGATTTACGTTTGAACTCTTGAAGTAAGAC
>CAKZMA010000855.1 GCA_937127375.1 uncultured Coleofasciculus sp.
ACCCAGATATGAATAAACCCGCCCTGATCTACGTTGATCAGGAAGCACTAAAGTGCTGACTACGAACCTCTGCTGTGAAATTGCCAGAAACGCCACAAAAGAGCGATCGCTAAAATTATAGCGGGTGTGAGTACGGCAATCAGGGCATTCCCGGACGTTGCCGGAATAGGGGGTAAACTAGGACTGGCGTACTTAATCAGCAGGGAAATGCCTAGGGATAGAATTAAGACTTTGACAATGAAATTGAACTGAATACCCATAAGTTTTTAGGCTACCTGGTATGCGGTTGTGATATTATTCCTTTTTTTAGCACTGATGAGCAATGAGCAAATTCCCACCTGATCAGGTTTTTCTGCCTTAAATCAAAGCACCATGAATCACCTCAACCCATTGGACAATCAAAACCTCCAACGTTTACAGCTATTTGCCTACCTGCTGCCCGTGATCGGGTTTTTTCCGGCACTGTGGACACTCTACCGTCGCCAAGGAACACGAGAACAGCAAGCAGTGAGTCGTTTGTCCGTAACCTTGGCTTTCGCTTGGCTAGTAGGCTACATTTTATTATTGTCAGGGGCGCAGCTCACCGAGTTTTGGAGCTTCCGTCTGTTATTTATGAATACCATGCTCACCTCTGGGTATTTTTTAGTCAGTGTTTGGCTCATGGTGCGCTTGTGGCAAGGGAAGTTACCCCGTCTCCCTGGGATTAGCCAGGTGGCGGAAGGGAAAGTGCGAAAGCATCTGTCCGAGTAAACGATTTCAGCGTTTGGGTTGTCCAGTTATAGGAAAATGGTGACGGGCTTTTTGCCTGAAGTTGATCAACTGTTCTCATCTTTTGCCGTATTTGCCTGGTTCTGCCCCAAACGGTGAGAAAACCTGATATGAGTGTTTGTGTCAAACGCTCTAAACCAGACTCAGGGTAAGCAATGAGGGCATCGGCGTGTATCATTTGCCCAAACCCATCCTGATCGCTTATGTGTGTGTGAGGAAACCAAGTGCCAGCTCGAAAAACCTACGAAAAACCCCGCCCAGTACAGAAAAAGAGGAGTCAACCGCCGAAAAAGAAATCGGCTAAAGCTAAACGAGGACATTGGCTTTGGCTTTGGTTAGGTTTTACTGGCGTCGCCATGTTATCCGCGACAGCCGGGGCAATGCTTGCTGTTTCGCTATCGAGTATGCCTTTACTGCAAAGCCAACTGAGTGCTGATGAGGCAGCCATCTTTAGCGACAAGGGTAGTATGACCCGCAATAGTATGCGACTACCCGAATTGACGCGACCTGTCAATATTTTGATTTTGGGGACGAAGGTTCTTACCTCTGACTTGGATCAACCTCTAGAGGAAGACTTGGGCTACCATGCACTGGTCAATTCCTTTGATGGGCATTCCGACACCATGCTTTTGGCTCGGTTTGACCCCAATAACCAAAAATTAAATGTTCTCTCCATTCCCCGCGATACCCAAACCTACGTTGAAGGGTATGGTGTGACTAAAATCAACGCGGCTAATTACCATGGTGGACCAGCATTAACGGCAAAGGCAGCCAGTGAACTCCTCGACGGTGTAGGGATTGACCGTTATGTCCGAGTGAATGTCCAAGGTGTGGAAAAGCTCGTGGATGCCTTGGGTGGCGTTACTGTGTATGTTCCCAAGGACATGAAATATCAAGATGATTCTCAACACCTCTATATCAACCTTAAGCAAGGTAAACAGCATCTGAATGGCGAGCAGGCAATGCAATTTTTGCGCTTTCGCTATGACAAATATGGGGATGTCGGTCGAGTACAGCGCCAGCAAATCCTAATGCGGGCATTAATCGAGCAAGCGCTCAATCCTACAACTTTAGCCCGACTGCCTAAAATTTTATCGGTAATTCAGTCTCACATTGACACCAACTTAAGCGTTGAAGAATTGGTGGCTCTAATCGGATTTGCGGTTGATAGTAAACGGTCTGACGTACAAATGTTAATGGTTCCGGGGCGGTTTAACGGCACGGGCGAAAATGAAGTCAGTTACTGGTTACCCAATCACCGCCAGATTCGGCAAATGGTAGCTCAACATTTCGATCAAGGTTATAGCGAACTCTCCGATCTTGACCCAGCTTATTTGCGGGTGGCGATTCAAGATAGTACCGATAATCCAGAAGCCGTTCAATCCCTAATCAGTACCCTAAGAGAAGCGGGTTATCGAAATAATTATGTCGGCGAACCTTGGGCAGAACCCTTAAAAGTTACACGCATCATTGCCCAAAAAGGAGACGAAGCCAGCGCTGCGGCTATCCGGGCTGATTTGGGATTTGGTGAGGTGCGGGTTGAGAGTACGGGGTCTCTAGCCTCCGATGTGACTATTCAGTTAGGTCAAGATTGGCTGGAACAGCAGGATTTCTCTGATGAGGGGTTTTTTAATTTCTAGGTCATTGGTCATTGGTCATTGGTCATTGGTCATTGGTCATTCGTCAATTTGCGAGAATTGAACGGTTAGGTCGGGGCGGGTTTCGTTATATCAGGGTGACAACGAAATGTTAGTAGTAAAACCCGCCCCTACATCGGAACGTCTCTACAACCCCTGTTCCTGATAACTGATAACTGATAACTCAGCGATCCCCTTTTTACCTCAAATGTCATGAAACCCTGACAATGCGATCCCCGGTAAGCTTGAAAATTCGTCAATTCGTGAAAATTGGCGTCTTGATCCCCTTGACCATACCTAAGGCTTTTCTGGTACATAGATAAATAAAGCGATCCCAAAGAAATACTCAAATCAGTATTTCTGTGATCCTTACTGGAGAAATCTAAGTGTTATCGGGAGAAATCCCAACGTCAGCCTAAACAGTAAGTCATGCGTGAGTTTGTACCTGCCCAAACGAAAGACGAATGCAATACGTCACCGAGATTGACTTACTCCAAGGCGGTAGGAATCATCAACCTTTATCAAATATCAGATGCGATGTTGTTAAATTATGATCCCCATTTTTTGATTCACCAGGAGATATACAACCTACCGACCTAACAATTGGAGAGCATATTCATGGCAAAAGAACGCCCACCTTTAGAAGAGATGACCTTACGGCAACTGCGTAGAGTTGCGAGTGAGTACGGCATCTCACGGTATAGCCGGATGCGTAAAGCACAGTTACTGGCAGAAATTCAAAAAGTCCAACATACCAAAATCTCGCTCAGTCCAACTAGCACAGTGGAGGCACAACCAGAAGTGGAAGCATCTAAATTTGAACTCGGTCAAGACGATCGCACCGGTGGTGATCTAGCATCTGTAGACGAAGGATTACCTGATTTACCCTCTGGTTATGGGGAAAGTCGGATTGTCCTCATGCCCCGCGATCCCCAATGGGCATATACCTACTGGGATATTCCCAACGAACACAAGGAAGATCTGCGGCGTCAGGGAGGACAGCAATTAGCGCTGCGGATTTATGATGTCACCGATATTAACCTGGAATACCAAAGCGCCCATAGCATTCAGGAATATCCCTGTGACGAACTAGCAAGAGAATGGTACTTACCGCTACCCGTTAGCGATCGCGACTACGTAGTGGATATCGGTTATCGTTGTGCCGATGGTCGTTGGTTAATCCTAGCCCGTTCTACACCCGTCCATGTTCCCCCGGTTTATCCCAGCGACTGGATTGAAGACCAATTCATCACCGTTAACTGGGAGGAAGAACTCCAAGGCAAGACGGTATACGAGTTGGTTCCTCCCAGCAAGCGCCAACCTGTTACCGCAGATACCGCAGATACCGAGAACCCCATCTACGACGAAATCTTTGGCATGGCAAAATCTGCCGAAGCTCAGCGCGTCGCGGGTTCTATGTACGGTTCAATGCAGCATGTTCCCGGATCGATGGCTCCGTCTCAATCCGTCAGTTCCTACATCTTCCCCTCTGGGGTAGGGATGTGGGCTGTACCCACCATGTCTGGCTTAACCATGTCTGGTGTCGGCATGTCCGGAGTCGGGATGGGGATGTCTGCCTCTATGCCACCCATTCGTCCTCGTCAGTTCTGGTTAGTCGCTGATGCTGAGTTAATCGTTTACGGCGCAACCGAACCTGATGCTACCGTAACCATTGGCGGGCGTCCAATTAAACTCAACCCAGACGGAACCTTCCGCTTCCAGATGTCCTTCCAAGATGGTTTAATCGACTACCCCATCATGGCAGTCGCAGCAGATGGCGAACAAACTCGCTCGATTCAGATGAAATTTACCCGCGAGACGCCCTCACGCAATACCAACACCAAAGAAGAAGCCGTTCCCGAATGGCTGTAACGATTCAAGGGTGAAGGACAGTGAAGGACAATAGATAACCAAGAACGGTCATCAAACTTGTCACTTTACACTTCATCCCCAATTTTTGATACGGCTCAACCTATCCCCTGGCAACTGTCGGGGGATTTTTTTTTCAAAACTTTCATCAAACAAAATAGGATGACACTCGAAGAAATTAGCCTCATGCTGACAGAACTTTTTAATTCCCAGGCGGTTCAACAGGTAAAATCAGGGACATGGCAGGTGGAAACACCTCAAGTGAGAGTGTTAACTGATGGTGGGGGTTTGGGGGAGGCGATAAGTCCCACGCTCTACCCTTCGACTCCGCTCAGGGTGAGCGCCCTTGATACTTGGGATCACCCCCAAGTAAATTTTATTGGTCAATCCCGATAAAATTTACTTGCCTATCCTGAGCCTATTTACTGAAAATGGTATATATTAGTAAGAAAAGGTGAAAACAATGCAACATCAAGCCGTCAAAGTTAGGCTGTATCCGACAACTGAACAACAAGAAATACTAGCTCAACACTTTGGCTGTAGCCGTTGGTGGTGGAATCATGCTCTTAATCTGTGCATTGAAACCTACCAGCTAACGGGTAAGGGCTTGAGTCAGTCCGCCTTGAATGCATTTTTACCTAAGCTTAAAAAACAGGAGGGGACTGAATGGTTGTCTGACTGCTATTCTCAAGTCTTACAAGCGACTACGCTTAACTTAGTGACTGCTTACCGTAACTTCTTTGAGGGTAGAGCTAGATACCCAAGGTTCAAGGATAAAAAGAATAGGCAATCTATTCAGTATCCCCAGTCAGTTAGGGTTATTGATGACTGCCTCAAATTTCCGGGTCGCGTCGGCATAGTGAAAGCTAAAATACACCGACCAATCGAAGGAACTATCAAGACGGTAACGGTTAGCATGACCCCATCGGGGAGATATTTTGCGTCCGTATTGACTGAGGTAGAAGGGGATAACCCACCGAGTAACACTGATGGTAATGTAATCGGGATTGACCTAGGTTTAAAGGACTTTGCTATTGTCAATGATGGTGTTAAGACCTCTAAGTTTGCTAATCCTAAACATTTAGCTAAACATGAGCGTAACCTTAAGCGCAAGCAACGGAAATTAGACAGAAAGGAGAAAGGAAGCAAGTCAAGAGATAAAGCAAGGAAACTGGTGGCTAGGGTTCACGAACGAGTATCAAATGTCCGTCAAGACTACCTGCATAAGCTGTCCAGAAAGCTTGTTGACGAAAACCAAGTCATCGTAGTCGAAAGTCTAAATACTTTGGGCATGGTTCGTAACCATAAACTAGCTGCATCTATTTCTGATGTAGGCTGGGGAATGTTTGTCAATTTTCTATCGTACAAGCTTGAATTTGAGGGTAAGGTATTGGTAGAAATTGACCGATGGTTTCCTAGTTCTAAACTCTGCTCAAACTGCCATTATCAAGTGAAGGAGATGCCCTTAGAGGTTAGGGAATGGACTTGCCCTAGCTGTGGCACTCACCACGATAGAGACGGTAATGCCTCAGCAAATATCAGAGCAGAAGGCATCAGAATCTTATCGGTCTCAGGGACTGGGACTGCTGCTGACGGAGGGGAAGTAAGACCAAAGCTTGGGCGTAAGTCTAAGCTGCGGCATTCCCCAGCGAAATCAGAAGCCCACGCTGTACTGAAAGTCAGCGATGGGTAGTTCACAGGGGCAGATTCTGGGACAACTGACACCTGTTTGGGTGGGTATTATCAGTCTAAATGCATCAACGGCGTTGGGTACAACTCCAATGTCTGTGTCACCAGTGAGCCACAACCCTGTTCATTTCCCTAACCTGATGGAACTCTCTCAGAAGGCAGAAGGCAGAGGGCACAAGGCAGAAGATGAAGATCACGCTTACCAGGATGATATTCCGATCGCACAAACTCCGCCCACGATTCCCAACCCCGAAACCATCCAACCCAATCCGGACGATCGTTTTCCTCAACCCACGCCTAGTCCTGAACCCTTACGTCCTGATGAGTCCCCACCGTTGACCCAACCCGAACCCACTCCCTCTCGTCCCACAAATTCTAACGTGGAGATGATTCAAATCGAGAAAATCAATGTCACAGGTAGCACCATCTTTGAAACCGAGGACTTCAATCCCATTGTCCAACCCTTGGAAGGAGAAGCCGTTACCCTGCAACAACTCCAACAGGCTGCTGATGCCATCACTCAACTCTATTTAAATCGTGGCTACATCACCTCAAGAGCCATTCTAGTAGACCAGGTTATTACGGATGGCGTCGTAGAGATTTTTGTTCTGGAAGGGAGTCTGGAGGAGATTAAAATTGAGGGAATTCGTCGCCTTAAACCCAGTTATATCCAGAATCGGATTCAGCTTGGTGTCAGCACCCCCTTAAATACCGCTCGCTTGGAAGATAAATTGCGGCTACTGCGGGCGAATCCCTTATTTGAATCCGTAGACGCCAGTCTTCGTGCGGGTAGTCAACCGGGAAAAAGCAATTTAATTATTCGTGTTGTTGAAGCCAATCCCTTTGAAGGTAGCTTCACCGTCGATAACTATTCACCGCCAAGTGTGGGTTCAGAACGATTGGGCGTAAATGGACGCTATCGGAATCTGACCGGGTATGGGGATGCACTGACAGCTAGTTCCTCCTATTCCACCACGGGCGGCTCAAACGTGATTAACATGGGCTATCGCCTTCCCCTAAATCCTAAAAATGGCACCCTGCAAGTGCAAGCCAGCCTTGATCGCAATCAAATCACAGCCGAACCCTTTGCTCGATTCGATATTGAGGGGGAATCAGAACAGTATGAGATTAGTTTTAGTCAACCCTTAATTCGCACCTCCCGTGAAGAATTCTCCCTATCCCTGAGTTTTAGCTATAGGGAAAGTCAGACATTTTTGTTAGATATGCCTGCCCCTTTAAGTCCTGGTGCTGATGCAGACGGGATAACGCGCACTAGTGTGATTCAATTTGGACAAGACTACCTACGTCGTGATTCTAGAGGAGTCTGGTCAGTGCGATCGCTCTTTAGTCTGGGTACAGGGTGGTTGGATGCGACTGTTAATCCCGATCCTGATCCGGATGGACGTTTTTTGAGCTGGCTGGGTCAGATCCAACGAGTTCAAATTTTCAGTGATGGTCATTTTTTAATTATGGGGGCTGACATTCAACTGACTCCCAATACTCTTTTACCGTCTCAGCAATTTGTCATTGGTGGCGCTCAATCTGTGCAAGGCTATCGACAGAACGCTCGAATTGGCGATAATGGCGTGCGATTGTTCCTAGAAGACCGGATCACCTTAGAGGAAAATGCATCAGGTGCGTCAACGTTCCAAATTGCGCCATTTTTCAATGCGGGTTGGGTGTGGAATAATCCTGATAATCAGAATATTCTGCCTCAAGAGCAGTTTTTAGCCAGTCTGGGTATGGGAATACTTTGGCAACCCCTACCTGGATTAAATTTGCGCCTTGACTATGGTTTACCCTTAGTCGAACTCGAAGATCAAGGTCAAAATGCTCAAGATGAGGGATTTCACTTTTCAGTTCGCTATCAGTTTTAAGCGGGGGGGCGAGGGTGTAGAGACGTAGCATGCTACGTCTCTACAACTTCCCCAATTACAGTTGTTGTCTGAAAAGACTATGATTGATTGGGTATCGTGTTTATGCAAACCTGCCCCGTGACTTCATCTCATCGTTCCCATTCGCTGCCTGATCCGTTAAATGCATGGCATACCCAATCCATAGACGAGTCGCTTGCCCAACTGGAGAGCAATCCGCAGACGGGTTTAAACTCTGAACAAGTCAGAGAGCGATCGCAATACTACGGATTGAATGAACTCGAAGAAACTGCGGGTCGCAGTTCTTGGGCTATTCTTCTGGATCAGTTCACCAACATCATGCTAATCATGCTGATTGTGGTGGCAATCATCTCCGGAGTCATTGATCTGATCGATTGGCGACAAGGAGGATTAGAGGCGGGTCAAGTTCCGTTTAAGGATACGATCGCGATTCTGTTAATCGTTATTCTTAATGGCGTCTTAGGCTATCTCCAAGAAAGTCGGGCAGAAAAAGCTCTCGCCGCCCTGAAAAATCTCGCCTCTCCTAAAGTCCGTGTCCTCCGCGAGGGTAGACCGATGGAGGTGGATAGCAAACAGCTTGTCCCTGGAGACATTATGCTCCTGGAAGCGGGGGTGCAAGTTTCTGCTGATGGACGGTTAATTGAGGAATCAAACCTCCAGATCCGGGAATCCGCTTTAACTGGAGAAGCGAACGCGGTGAATAAGGAAGCTGCCCTTACTTTAGCGGAAGATACCCCCTTAGGCGATCGCATCAATTTAGTCTTTCAAGGTACCGAAGTTGTTCAAGGTCGAGGCACCGTCCTAGTTGCAGCCACAGGGATGAAGACGGAACTGGGACGGATTGCCGAAATGTTGCAAGGGGTGGAAAGCGAACCAACACCCTTGCAACAGCGGATGACCCAATTGGGGAATGTCTTAGTCAGTGGTTCCCTAATTTTGGTCGTGCTGGTTGTGGTTGGCGGCTTAATTCAAAGTGGCGGAGATTTAGGCGTCTTCCAACAACTGGTGGAAGTGTCCCTGAGTATGGCGGTAGCGGTTGTGCCAGAAGGCTTACCTGCTGTAATTACCGTTACCTTGGCATTGGGAACTCAACGCATGGTGCGTCGCCATGCTCTGATCCGGAAACTTCCGGCTGTGGAAACCTTAGGCAGTGTGACGACGATCTGTTCAGATAAAACTGGGACTCTGACTCAAAATAAGATGGTCGTGCAATGGGTAATCACGCCCCACCACACGTTCCAAGTTACGGGAGAAGGCTATGCGCCTAACGGGGAGTTTCTCATCGCCGAGGCAGGGGTTTCTGCTCAAGAGTATCCCGAATTACAGGTCTTACTTCAAGGGTGCGCCCTCTGTAATGATGCCGTCTTGCAATATGAACAGGATGATTGGCTGATTTTAGGAGATCCCACGGAAGGGGCATTAATTACCCTAGCCGGGAAGGGTGGTGTTGATAAAGAACCGTTGCGGCGTCAGTTTCCCAGGGTGGGTGAAATTCCCTTTTCCTCAGAGCGGAAGCGCATGAGTGTAATATGTCAAGGATCTAATGGCTCAGCGGTAACCAATGATGGACAAGGAACCTACCTCATGTTTACCAAGGGTTCCCCTGAGTTAGTCTTGGAGCGTTGCCATTCTTTGCAGGCGGGCGATCGCACCGAGGTGTTGACCGATGAGCAACGAACGGATATTTTGCGACACAATAATCAAATGGCTGGGGCGGGATTGCGAGTCTTGGGGTTTGCCTATAAGCCTCTGGA
>CAKZMA010000856.1 GCA_937127375.1 uncultured Coleofasciculus sp.
ACCAATGACAATCACTGCCGTTAAACTTTCTTATCCCCACTTAGCTTAACTTATGTTACAAGGCTTTTTCCAAATTGCCATAATTTTAGCAATATTAGTGGCAATTGTTCCCTTTTTTGGCACCTATATGGCGAGGGTGTTCTTGGGTGAGAGAACCATTCTCGACCCAATTCTAACACCGATTGAACGAGTCATTTATCGATTAATTGGAGTCCGTCCGCAACGGGATATGACCGGTTGGCAGTATGCCAAAGGCGTGCTGTACAGCAACCTCGCCATGTTTGTTCTGGTGTATTTAATCTTCATGCTTCAGGGGATTCTACCTTTGAATCCCACAGAATTAGATGCACCGAGTTGGGACTTAGCCCTACACACAGCGATTTCCTTTGTTACTAACACCAATCAGCAGCATTACTCTGGCGAAACCACATTCAGTTATGCCTCTCAAATGCTAGCGCTGGGGTATTTAATGTTTACCTCAGCCGCCACAGGGATTGCTGTTGCAATCGCATTCATTCGAGGGTTGACAGGTCGATCTCTGGGGAACTTCTATGTGGATTTAACCCGATCAATCACCCGAATTTTGCTGCCGATTTCTCTAGTTGGGGGACTTGTATTACTCATCCTCGGTGTCCCAGAAACCTTAGCTGGATCTGCGGTTGCCACCACCTTAGAAGGTGCCCCACAATATATTGCCAGAGGTCCAGTTGCTCACTTTGAAATGATTAAAGAACTGGGCGAAAACGGGGGAGGATTTTTTGGCATCAACTCAGCCCATCCCTTTGAAAATCCCAACGGTGCGACTAACCTGATTGAAACGATTACCATGTTGGTTATTCCCGCAGCACTAATTTACACCTACGGCATCTTTGCTAATAACAAAAAGCAAGGCTGGTTACTCTTTGGCATGGTCTTTTTTATCTATGCCGTCCTGATTGTAGTTGCTGCCATAGGTGAGTATCAAGGCAATCCCTTAGTCAACAATCCTTTAGGCGAACTGGCAACAAACTTAGAAGGAAAAGAAGTGCGCTTTGATTGGGCATTAACCGCACTTTGGGCAGTGTCTACCACAGGAACGATGTGTGGTGCAGTGAACGGAATGCATGATTCACTAATGCCACCCGGAGGTTTTACCACCTTATTTAATATGTTCCTACAAATTGTTTGGGGGGGTCAAGGAACGGGAACTGCCTATTTATTTACCTTTTTAATCTTGACGGTATTTCTCACCGGATTGATGGTGGGGCGAACCCCCGAACTCTTTGGACGCAAGATTGAAAAGCACGAAATTGTTCTGGCGAGTGTAATTTTGCTAGTCCACCCGATTATGATTTTGATTCCTGGTGCGATTAGTATTTCCTTCGCGGATACGATGGGTTTGCCAGAGGCAGAAACCCTAGCCGGAATTACGAATCCCGGCTTTCACGGCATCTCCCAAGTTATCTATGAATATGCCTCTGCTGCTGCCAATAACGGGTCAGGATTTGAAGGATTAGCCGATAGTACGTTGTGGTGGAATTTGACAGCCAGCATTAGCCTTTTGGCAGGACGCTACATCCCCATTATTGCCCTATTGCTGTTAGCCGACAGTATGTACCGGAAACAGCCTGTACCAGAAACAACAGGTACGCTGCGGACAGATACAGGATTGTTTACCGGTGTAACGGCTGGCGTGATTCTCATCCTTGGCGCCCTCACCTTCTTCCCCGTACTTGCCCTAGGACCGATTGCCGAAGCCTTTCAAATTGCCGGGGGCGGTTAGCATTCAGCCTTTCATCGTCCTGACTAGACCCATTGATTATCCATCGTTACGGTATGAAAACGAAACAACCTCTGGAAACACCCCAAAAATCACCTCGCCGTCGTGAGAACCGACAGCAAAATAAACCAGGGCGAGTGAATACCAAAGGACTCTACAAACGCGCATTACGGGAAGCCTTCCTCAAGCTGAACCCCCGCGTGATGATGAAAAACCCAGTCATGTTTGTGGTTTGGGTGGGTACAATCATCACCATTTTGCTGGCGCTATATCCGAGTTTATTTGGTCCGGTTCCTGGAGACAATCAGCGCTTATTTAATAGCCTGGTTGCCATCATTCTCTTACTCACGATTCTATTTGCCAATTTTGCCGAAGCCGTAGCAGAAGGGCGGGGTAAGGCACAGGCAGATTCGTTGCGTTCCACTCAATCCGATACCATTGCCCGGAAACTTCTACCGGATAATACCACTGTAGAGGTGAGTTCCACCGAATTGCATAAAGGTGAAACCATTAAAGTGATTGCCGGTGACATTATTCCCGCCGATGGGGAAGTGATAGAAGGGGTGGCTTCAGTCGATGAATCCGCCATTACTGGGGAATCCGCCCCGGTTCTCAAGGAACCCGGTTCAGATGTGGCAAGTTCGGTTACCGGGGGAACCCGAATTCTATCTGATGAACTGATTATCCGGGTAACGGCAGAGCCGGGTCAAGGATTCCTGGATAGGATGATTGCTTTGGTGGAAGGGGCACAACGCAGCAAGACGCCGAATGAGATTGCTTTAACGGTATTGTTGGCGGTTCTTACCCAGGTGTTTTTAATTGTCGTCGTTACAATTCCCCCAATTGCTAATTATGTGGGTTCACCGGTGGGAGTGGTTACCTTAATTGCCCTATTGGTGGCGCTAATTCCGACAACAATTGGCGGATTACTCAGCGCGATTGGTATCGCCGGGATGGATAGAGTTGCCCAGTTTAACGTAGTAGCCACCTCGGGACGGGCAGTGGAAGCCTGTGGTGATGTGAATACTTTGGTTCTGGATAAAACTGGCACGATTACCCTGGGGAACCGCTTGGCTGAGGAGTTCATTCCCGTAAATGGTCACTGCGTTGTCGAGGTTGCCGATGTCGCATTAGCTGCCAGTATCTTTGATCAGACGCCGGAAGGCAAGTCGATTGTGAAACTGGCACATCATATTGGTTCAGCCGTCACCTTTGACCGCAACGCGGCGGAAGGGGTAGAGTTTACGGCGAAAACTCGCATGAGTGGCACAAATCTCCCCAATGGGGACGAGATACGCAAAGGCGCTGTGGATGCGATTAAGGGATTTGTGCGGTCTCGGGGCGGTCAATTGGCATCTGACTTAGATGAAGCTTACGAACGGGTTTCTCGCTTAGGAGGTACTCCCTTGGCGGTTGCCTGTGGTGAGGATATTTATGGCGTAATTTACCTCAAAGATATCATCAAACCCGGAATGCGCGATCGCTTTGACCAGTTGCGACGCATGGGGGTTAAGAGTGTGATGCTGACTGGGGATAACCGAATTACTGCCTCGGTGATTGCCCAAGAAGCCGGAGTGGATGACTTTATCGCCGAAGCGACACCGGAAGATAAAATCGCCGTGATTCAACAGGAACAAGCCGCAGGCAAATTGGTGGCGATGACGGGGGATGGGACAAATGACGCCCCAGCCTTGGCACAGGCAAATGTGGGATTAGCCATGAATTCCGGCACACAAGCGGCAAAGGAAGCGGCGAATATGGTGGATTTAGATTCTGATCCGACAAAGTTAATTGATTTGGTCACGATTGGCAAGCAGTTGTTAATTACGCGGGGGGCGTTAACCACCTTTTCTCTGGCAAATGATATCGCCAAATATTTTGCGATTATACCCGCCATGTTTGCGGCTGTTGGTATTGGCAGTCTCAATATTATGGGGTTAGCCAGCGCTCAATCTGCCATATTAGCGGCGCTGATTTACAATGCCTTGATTATTCCTGCCTTAATTCCTTTGGCATTAAAAGGTGTGAAGTTTAGACCCTTAAGTGCCAATCAACTGTTGCGACGAAATATATTGATTTACGGGTTAGGGGGAATTGTTGCACCGTTTATCGGCATTAAAGGGATTGATTGGTTAATAGCGGCTGTGGGATTGGCGTAGCACCACTATTTAACAAGGAGATAACGGATGAAACCAGGAAAGGATTTAAACGAAATTGTACCCAGAGACGTGAGTGAACTCATTGAGTTAGTCCGAGAACAGTGGCAAGGTAATCGTTTACCGATTCAACTCTTTCTACTGATGTGCTTAAATCTCGCGATCGCGCCAGCCGTCTATGCTACGACAGGGAATGAAATTACCCGCACAGCCGCTTATGCGATCGGCATTTTGGGGATTGTCACTCTGGGACTATCCGTGTACTTATTTGTGGTTATTTTTCAACCGGAGCGATTTTAATTATGTGGAAAGAACTTGTTGAAGAAATTCGCCGAAAATTGGCGGATTGGCGAATAAAGCGCCAGTGGCGGCATATATGGTTAGAACGGTATCAGAAAAAACACCAGAAAAAACAATCCAAGTCATCTGAACCGAACCAGCCGCATAAAATCTGTCAATTCCGTTAATTTGCCTCAGAAATAGGGGGAGTATATTACTCCCCTAACCTACCCTACCAGCACTACCCATTCATCATTTAAAACCATGTCTGTCATTCGAGAAACGATTACCGGAATTCGTGTCACATTCGTTTTGTGGATTTTGACTGCCCTAATTTATCCCTTTTTAATGATTTTTATCGGTCAAGTGTTTT
>CAKZMA010000857.1 GCA_937127375.1 uncultured Coleofasciculus sp.
AATATAAAACCGCATTGACTTTAATCGTCACGCTGTCAGCCGTTACCGCTTCTTGGGGGGCGATATCCACGGTTTTGGTGCGGATATCTACTTGGGCTTTTTGGTCAATCAGCGGTAGAATCCAATACATCCCCGGTCCTCTGACATTGCTGAACCGTCCCAAGCGAAAGATCACGCCGCGTTCATATTCGCGATCGATTTTAAAGCCGCTGAATCCTACCAGCAGAATGAGCCCGAACACTGTGCCAATAATGGTTTCCATAGAGACTGAACCAACTCTAAATGTCTCTATTCTAGGAGATGAGGCAGAGAGGGGGTAGAAACGTAGCCGATTACGTCTCTACCTTTCCGGCTCAAATAGGCTATTCCCCGTTCCCTGTTCCCTGTTACACACCGAGCGTGTTAAGCTGTTCGGCATTTAAACCTTAATATCAATAATGGTGCAATCCTGGTAGTGCGTTTAGCGAAGCCATGCCGCAGGCTTTAGCGAAGCCATGCCGCAGGCTTTGCATCTTGCTCGCTACTAATACCCAATTTAAATGCATGACAGCTTACTGAGCGTGTTACTGAGCAAAGCCGAAGTAAGCCGAAGTAAGCCGAGGTGTTCCCTGTTCCCTTTAACGACAAGCGAATAATTTCTGCATAGCTGTAGTATAAGGCTGAACGATTGATTGTTGCTCAGAGTTTAGGCGGATGAGAATCTTGTCTACTAAAAGTCCAACCATGCTCTCCACTAATTCCCAACTGACGCTTACGCTGGGATAAACCATCTCACATAAGGGATAAAGTTCTTTCTCCATTACTGCCATACTCTGTTCCAAAACACAAACCCACAGGTAGGCTTGAAACATCTCGACATCGCGGATACTTGAGGCTTTTACTTCTGGATGATCCAGTTTTCCGCGACGGCTGCGATAAGTGGGGTATCGTTCCAAGGCGTGGCGATAAACCCGTGTGGCAATTTCCTGACTCTTGGGTATGAGTTGCTCGACTAAGGCTAATACAGGAGAATTCAAGGAATGTTGAGCCGCAGCAGTGCAGACTCGTTGCCAGGGAATACATACTTGCTCTTCAACAAATTTAAAGTAAGGAGAGAGCAATAACTGTTCCGGTAGGCTTAACCGATTCAACAACACCTTGGAACTGAGATGAAACTGGGTACTCATAAATCCTAGCGTATTCTGATTATTGGCAGATAAATGCTGGGACTGAAATTGCATTAATTCTGGGGTCAGAATTGTAACAAGGGAGGAAACTTCGGGTAGCTCTAATTTGGGCATGACCGAGACTTTATATAAATCGGTCGAAATATCAACGGTTTCCACCTGAGATAAAGCGGAAATTAGATCGGAAGTTAGGGAATGTTTTTTATAGACGGATAAAACTTTCTCATAAACTTGCGCTGAGGATGTAGCAATGCCCTGGGATTCGGTTAAGTTGACAACGTTGGGAATGTAGGAGAAGAGAATACTCGTTCGGATACCCGCACACTTACAGTGAATTTCGATTAATCGAGAGAGTTTAGTCACGGTTTTCTCTCGCCCTTGGGGAGAAGTAGCTTCCATTAACTCAGTCGTTGTACATTTGTTAGTGGTTAATGAAAGGGTGGATAAGTCAGGGACATAACGGGCAGCCCAAATATTAAGCAGGCGTTTCACCGTGATATTTTTGTCTAATGGGGTTGTTACCAGCATGAAATACTCCTAGTTTGGGGTGAGGATAGTCAACAAATCGGATGATTGGCATCCGTTGAGCCTATTGTTGGCTGGTAGATCCCCTTTTGGACTAAATCCGGGTAATCAGTACCTGGACATCACTTTTGTTCGCTGTTACTCAAAACGATTAATCAGCGTCAAATCCTTATTCTTCCTTCCCGTTAAGAGTTCCCTGATCTCAACCGTCAACTTTAATTTTTTCCAACAACTTAGAGACAAGGCAAATGGCAGATGGCAAAAGGTTCCCAGGAACAAGCCATAGCACGTCTGGGTTGAGGGTTGCGTTCTGAACGGGTGGGAAAATTTTGCCCTGAAGGTCTATGCTTGCGTTAATGTAACAGTCTTAATGTTTAGTATAAACGCAAATATATGAATTTATGTAAACCTTTGTTAAAGAAATACTGGGAATTTTTCCTGGCTGCCCCTGCCTATCATGGTGTCATGGCACATTTGAAACATTGCTTTCAGCTTAAGTGGACACCAATGCCGGGAGTCTTCCCATTCTCGGAGTGGTTGTAGTACAATGTTTAGCTTCTGTATGACGTGTCTATACTGAAAAATTAAGAGAGGTGCATCTAAGTTTATCGTTTGCCGTCGTCCAGAGGGATTAAATTCTAATTAAAATGAATAGTTTTCAAACGCCCCGTGAATCCATGGATCAACCAGCCAACCGGGAATTCACTCAGAACTTATTTTTGAGACTATCGGATGATTTATTCGGAATATGGCATGAAGACGGATATTGGCAGCCGCTGAATCCGGCTTGGGAAAATGTTTTGGGATGGACAGAGGAGGAATTGCGATCGCATACTTCTCAGCAACTGATTCATCCCGATGATCGCGATCGCACCATCGCCCATTGTACCTCAACCGAGGCGGTTGAATGTGAGCATCGCATTCGTCACCAAGACGGGAGTTATCGCTGGCTGGCGTGGAAACTGATTCCGGGGGATGATGGTAGGTTGTATGGTATTGGTCAAGATATCACCGAAACCAAGCACACAGAAGCCAAGCTGCAAGAACGGATAGAGTTTGAGCAGTTAATCACTAGCCTATCCCATCAATTCATCCAGTTGTGCTCTGATGGCATTGATGAGGGGATTCAGCATACCTTGGAAAAAATCGGTGAATTTTGTGGATGCGATCGCACCTATATGGCATTATGTTCAGAAGACGCTACAACAGCCAGCATCATCCAGGAATGGACTGCACCCGACGTGAATTCCATCCAACCGCAATGGCAAGGTTTTCCTACCGATACTTACCCCTGGGGAATGGCAAAACTGAGAAACTTAGAAGCGATTCAAATTTCCCGCCGCAGCGATTTGCCCCCCGAAGCTAATTCCCTGAGACAAGCGATGGAGTTAACCGGGGATAAATCTATCGCTATTGTTCCCATCGCCCAAGGCAATCATCTAATCGGATATTTAGGGTGTTCCACTGTTAACGCCGAAAAAATTTGGTCAGACGATATCCTCTCCCTCTTACAAATTATTGGCGGTATCTTTGCTAACGCTTTAAGTCGCCAGCAAGCCGAATTCCAACTGCGAGAAAGTGAACGGCGATTTCGGGCAGTTTTCAATCAAACCTTCCAATTGTCCAGCTTGTTAACTCTAGAGGGTAACGTCATCGCCGATAACCAGACGGCTACAGATTTTTGCCAACTGGATAGTTCTCAAGTAATCGGGTATCCCTTCTGGCAGTTAAAATGTTGGACAATTTCTGCCGAAACTCAACAGCAATTAAAAACGGCTATTGCTGAAGCGGCGACAGGGAAAACCATTCGCTACGAAGCCGATATTTTAGCCCCCGATCAATCCGTGATTACGATTGATTTTTCCCTCAAACCCCTGCGGGATGAAAACGGCGAGATCGAACTCTTAATTGCTGAAGGTCGAGATATTAGCGATCGCAAGCAGACAGAAGCCAAACTCCAAGAGGCGATGGGGGAGTTAGAACAGCGGGTTGAAGAACGAACTCACGAACTCAAGCAGGCAAACGCGCAACTACAAGCAGAAATTCTTCAGCATCAGCAAACTGAAGCCGAGTTACGCAATAGCGAACAACAGTTTCGTCGGGTATTTGATGAAGCGCCGATTGGCATGACATTGGCAGACTTAACTGATCGCTACATTCGCGTGAATCGGGCATTCTATACGATGCTGGGTTACAGTCAATCCGAAGTCATGGCACTCACTTTTAAGGATATTACTTACCCTGACGAGTTGACGCTGGAAATTCCCTATATGCAGCAGCTAATTAACGGAGAGATTGACAGCTTTCAACTGGAAAAACGTTATATCAAAAAGAATAACGATTTAGTCTGGGTGAATTTAACCCTCATTGCCTTGCGGGATAAACAAGGTGACGTACTCTATACCTTAGCCATGATCGAGGATATCACCGAACGCAAGCAAGCCATGGAAGCCCTGCGTCAAAGTGAGGCACGTTATCGAGCCATTGTTGAAGATCAAACCGAATTGATTTGTCGGTTTAAAGCCGATGGTACATTCACATTTGTCAATGATGCTTACTGTCACTATTTCAACCAACCACGCTCCGAATTAATCGGATATCGCTTTCAACCCCAGATTCCCGACATCGACCAGGAATTTGTCAACCAGCAATTTAAAACCCTTTCCGTTGAACAGCCTATCGTCACCTACGAACACCGGGTCATTTTGCCAGACAATGAGATTCGCTGGCAACAATGGACTGAGCGAGTGATGTTTGATAATGAGGGCAATGTTGTAGAATTTCAGGGAGTTGGACGGGATATTACATCGTTGAAAAAGGCAGAAGCGGAAATCATTAAAGCCTTGGAAAAAGAACGAGAACTGAGTGAATTGCGCTCTAGTTTTGTTTCCTTAGTCTCTCACGAATTCCGCACCCCATTAACGGCAATTCTTTCATCGTCAGAACTTTTAGAGCGTTACAGTAAAAAGTTAACGGATGAAAAGAAAAAAGCTCATTATCAGCGCATTCAAATCGCGGTTAGCCGGATGACGCAGTTATTGGATGATGTGCTAACAATCGGTAAAGCTGAGGCGGGAAAACTAACGTTTAAGCCAGCCTCAATGGATTTAATCGGATTCTGTCAGGAAATTGTAGACACCCTGCAAATGAGTATCAGTCAACAGCATTCGATTAACTTTGTCAGTCATGGCGACTGTGGTGATGCTCAAATGGATGAGAAGCTTTTACAGCATATCTTGAACAACTTAATTTCTAATGCGATTAAGTATTCTCCCCAGGGGAGTGAGGTGAAGGTTGAGTTAACTTGCGAAGAAGAATCGGCGATTTTCCATATTCAAGATCAGGGAATTGGCATTCCCCCAGAGGATATCAAAAAACTATTCTCGTCGTTTCAACGCGCCAGTAATGTTGGCACAATTCAGGGAACAGGTTTGGGATTAGCCATTGTTAAAAAATGTGTGGATTTGCATGGTGGGTTGATTACAGTTGAAAGTGAAGATGGCAAAGGGACAACGTTTACAGTTATGTTACCTTTGCAATCGATGGCAGAGTAAATATCCTTTTCCACCCAGCAAATTGTCGTCCAATTGTCGTCCAATTGTAGGGTGCGTTTGGGGGAGCGATAGAACCCCATCCTCAACGTAACGAAGTGGAGTAGGGTGGGGATGCCTTCACTCCCCCAAGCAAAAAGCAGGTATTCAATATGCCTGCTTTTTGCACTATCTAATACTCTATACTAATATATTCGACATAGAATTGAGTTAACCATGCTAGTATTCGAGGCAAAATTACGAGGAACAGACGAGCAGTACGTCATCTTAGACGAGATGATCCGTACTGCTCGTTTTGTTCAAAATAGCTGCCTTCGGTACTGGATGGACAATAGAGGGGTCAACAAGTACGACCTCAACAAATATTGCAAAGTCCTTAGAGAACAATTTGAATGGTGTAAGAAGCTCTCGGCACAAGCCTGTCAAGCTAGTGCCGAGAGAGCATGGAGTGCCATCGCTAGGTTCTTTGATAACTGCAAGAAAAAAGTTCCAGGCAAGAAAGGCTTTCCCAAATTCAAAAAACATCAAACTCATTGCTCAGTCGAGTACAAAGTTGATGGATGGGTATTATCGGATGACCGATTAACCATTACATTCAGGGATGGTTTCAAAGCTGGAACGTTCAAGATGTGGGGAACTCGTGACGTGCACTTTTACCAAAAAGAGCAGATTAAGCGAGTCCGTGTTGTTCGTAGGGCGGATGGATACTACGTTCAGTTTTCCATCAACCAGGAGCGAAAAGAACGCCATGAACCCACTAATAGGATGGTAGGGATAGATGTCGGTTTAAACCACTTTTACACTGACTCTGATGGCAACAAGATTGAAAACCCTAGGTTTTTGAGGAAGGCGGAGAAAGCCTTGAAAAAGGCGCAAAAACGTGTTTCCCGTAGAGCTAAGGGTGCCAAAAATCGCATCAAAGCCATCCAGAAGTTGGGTAGAACGCATCTCAAGGTGTCAAGGCGGCGTAAAGACTTTGCGGTAAAGACTGCAAGGGCGCTTGTCCAGTCGGCAGACTTGGTAGCTATTGAAGACCTAAAAGTGCGAAACATGGTCAAAAACCATCATTTAGCCAAATCAATATCTGATGCTAGCTGGACATTGTTTAGGCAGTGGTTGGAGTATTTTGGGAAAGTGTTTGATGTGCCAGTAATTGCCGTTGCACCTGATTACACGTCCCAGGACTGTTCTAATTGCGGGCAAGAAGTGAAGAAAGCCTTATCCACTCGCACCCATAAATGTCCTCATTGTGGGTATGTTGACTGTCGAGACGTAAATGCTGCCATCAACATTTTGATGAAAGCATTGCAAGGGCTAGCCCAACTACCGAGGGGCACTCGGAAAGTTACGCCTGGGGATGAGATGACCCTCTGCTTGGATGGGGAAACCCAAAAAAGTAAGGTTGCTCGTAGAGCCAGGAAACCCCGTCAGTGATGATGGGAATCCCTACCTTCAACGAAGTAAGGTGGGGAGGATGTCAAACTGCTCAAGATTTAGCTAGGTAGCACCCAGGAAAATCATGGATCAAATGTCTCTCACTGTCACTCAAGTCATTCAAGCCATCCTTGCGCCAGCCGTGATGATTTCTTCCAGTGGATTATTTTTTTTGGGATTAAATGCGAGACAGTCTTCCTTATTAAATCGCATCCGCTTATTGAACAACGAGAGAAGAATCCTTTCGCGAGAGTTAATGCATCAAGGACAGTTCGATTCGGGAGAAGATATTCGCTTTTTAAGTTTAGAGCATCAACTGAATAATCTGTTGCGCCGCGCCTGGTATGTGCGGAATGCAACCCTTTGCGACACATTAGCGGTGGTTTTTTTTGTGCTGACCTCATTTGCTATTGCTCTGCATTTTTTTATGGGGATAACGTTACTGGAACGAGTCCCAATTTTTTTGTTTATCACCGGAATGTTTTTGGTATTAGTGGGGGTAATATGTTTAGCGATTGACGAATTAATCGCCTATTCGGTAATTTTACTGGAGGTTCAAGATAAACAATCGATTATGGTTGACTTTTTTGCCCGGTCAAATGAACCGAAGCCAGGAGAGCAGAGTAAAATGTAAAAAGTATGCCATTAAACGCAGTGAAGTGTAAATAAGGTGTTTTTAATTCTGCCTTTTCGAGTGAAAGCCTTTGTGACAAAATAGGCTATTGTTGATAACAACTGGATATCCGTCGCATCAATTCCGAGGAGTTGCTTTGCTATCTAATTTACCGCTACAACCCAATCCCTTGTTCGTAGTAGGCACTTTAGTGCCAGAAGCGCTTGTTCGTAGTAGGCACTTTAGTGCCAGAAGCGCTAAAGCGCTTACTACAAACTCTGTTAACCTGTATAGTATTCCCCTACCCTCGCATTCTTACCACCATGACTGGAGCTGAACCTTTCATCGCTCAAGCGATTAGCGGCATCGCCGTTCCCGTTTTCCAAACCCTCTGGGGACAAGGTGGTAAAGTTCTGGGATTATTTGGCAAAACTCTGGATAAAAAAGCCAAACAAGCGATTTTTAATGCCTCTCGGCAATATGCCCAGAATTATACAGAACGTCATGGCATTCTGAAAGTCTTAGGAATGCGAGAACCTGTCTCCTTGGAATCGGTTTATACAACGGTGCAATTCTTGGATGACGCCGCGATTCGGAGTTTTGAATCCGTTGAAACTCTGGAAACTGTCTATCGGGAAGCAAAACAGCGGAGTTTTCAGTCTAAAGATTGCCCCAAGCAAGCCGGAATTACTGTCGCCAATCAAAAGCAGTATTTGATGGTGTTAGGAAGTCCCGGTGCGGGAAAATCTACCTTCTTGCGCCGCATGGGATTAGAAGCGCTGAAGGGAAAGAAGGGACAGTTTAAACACGCTCGTATTCCGGTATTAATTGAACTCAATACATTTAACCAGGGTGATGTTGATATCGAACATAAAATTGCTGAAGAATTCCGCATCTGTGGCTTTCCCGCACACCAGGAATTTACCGCTAAAGCCTTGGAACAAGGGAAACTGCTGATTTTGCTGGATGGATTAGATGAAGTGCCAACGGAGCGCATGAATCAGGTAATTCAGCATATTCAGAACTTTGTCGATTTACATGATAAAAATCGCTTTATTGCCTCCTGTCGGGTTGCGGCTTATCGCCACAATTTCCGGCGCTTTACCGATGTGGCAATGGCAGAGTTTGATGATGATCAGATTAAAAACTTTATTAGCAATTGGTTTGGGCGTGAGCCACAAACGGGTCAAGAATGTTGGCAAAAGCTGAATTATAAAGACAATAAAGCGGCGAAGGAACTCACCCAGACGCCGTTGTTGCTGACATTAGTCTGTTTACTCTATCAGCGCTCCCGGAAATTTCCCACCAACCGCGCTACGTTGTATGAACGGGCATTACGTGTCTTGCTGGAAGAATGGGCAGCGGAAAAGGGTGTTTTTAAGGATGACGTTTATAAAGGATTAGATACTAAACGAAAGGAAATGATGCTGTCAGAAATTGCCCATGATGCGTTTCAGGCAGATCATTTATTTTTACCTAGACGGGAAATTACGGATCAGATTGAGGAACTCTTGGCAGAAATGCTCCCGGATGCAGTTCATACCATTTTACAGCAGCGGCTATTCGCATCTCTTGGACAAACTCATCAGGATTCTTCCTCAGTGCAGAGAATACAGTTTTGGGAAGTTCAATCGATACAGATGTCATAAAAAAATCTCAACTTGATGACTATAAACCCTAGCATTAAACTCAAACCTGACTTAGCTTAGGCTGTCAGACAACTTCAGAACTTACGCCTCGATACCACATAGACCTGTAAAATAATAAAATAAACAATCTGACCCCAAACCCTCATAAACACCTCTGCGCCCCTCTGCGTTGACCTCTGCGTCCCTCTGCGTTAAAAAACACAAGGATGTACCGCACACCGCCCAAACGATTTATGAACTAGGTTAGCGCGATCGCGTTGGGAACGGGGCTAAAGCCCCTACTACAAACATGGAACACTCATCCCATCATTAGCCAAAACCTATAATAGGAATTTGTACGCTATCTCAAAACCCTACTACTTAACATGACCACCTCTCCCCGTCGCTACCATATCACCACCTTCGGCTGCCAAATGAACAAAGCCGACTCGGAACGCATGGCTGGTATCTTAGAAGATATGGGATTTGAGTGGTCAGACGATCCCAATGACGCCAGCCTGATCCTTTACAACACCTGTACAATCCGCGATAACGCTGAACAAAAGGTCTATTCCTACCTGGGTAGACAGGCAAAGCGGAAACAAGAACAAGCCGACCTTACCTTAATTGTCGCTGGCTGTGTCGCTCAACAGGAAGGAGAAGCGCTGCTGCGGCGTGTCCCAGAATTGGATTTAGTCATGGGACCCCAACACGCCAATCGCCTGAAAGACTTACTCGAACAAGTCGGTGACGGAAACCAAATTGTCGCCACTGAACCCATCCATATCGTCGAAGACATTACCAAACCCCGCCGCGATAGCACCGTTACCGCTTGGGTGAATGTAATTTACGGCTGTAACGAACGCTGCACCTACTGCGTTGTCCCCAATGTACGCGGTGTGGAACAATCCCGCACCCCGGAAGCGATTCGGGCGGAAATGGCAGAATTAGGACAGCAAGGGTATAAGGAAATCACCCTGCTGGGACAAAATATTGATGCTTATGGGCGGGATTTACCCGGCGTGACTGAATCGGGACGGCATCAGCACACCTTGACAGATTTACTCTATTATGTTCACGATGTCCCCGGAGTTGAGCGGATTCGGTTTGCCACGAGTCACCCCCGCTATTTCACCGAACGACTAATTCGCGCCTGCAAGGAATTGCCCAAGGTTTGCGAACATTTCCATATTCCCTTCCAATCCGGGGATAATGACATCCTCAAAGCCATGGCGCGGGGATACACCCAGGAAAAATATCGCCGAATTATTGATACGATTCGCGATTATATGCCCGATGCGTCGATTAGTGCGGATGCGATTGTCGGCTTTCCCGGAGAAACCGAGGCACAGTTTGAGCATACATTGAAACTGGTCGAGGATATTGAATTTGACCAATTAAACACCGCCGCTTACTCGCCTCGCCCCGGTACACCCGCCGCCCTGTGGGAGAATCAACTGAGTGAGGAGGTAAAGAGCGATCGCCTGCAACGGATCAACCATTTAGTGAACACCAAAGCCGCCGCGCGATCGCAACGGTATTTCGGGCGGATTGAAGAAGTTCTCGTCGAAGACCAAAATCCCAAGGATTCTAGCCAAGTGATGGGGCGCACAAGGGGGAATCGGTTGACCTTCTTTAGCGGCGATATTAATCAATTGAAAGGACAGATAGTTAAGGTAAAAATTACCGAAGTTCGGGCGTTCAGTCTCACGGGTGAAGCGTTAACCTTAGCCCCTTGTTAATAATGTCATGTCGGGTAGGCAATGCCTATCCGACTCCTGAGTGAGGCAGATCTAGCAACTGACGATTGGGAGTGCGATCGGCTAATTAGGGGCTGCTGAATAAGTGCTGTGGTGAGGGGGAGCGGGGGAAGCTGGGGAAGCTGGGGGAGCTGGGGGAGCTGGGGGAGCAAGGGTACATTTTTCCTGATAGCGGTGCAAGAGTTTTGATGAGTTTTATTCTCTTTCCTGGAAGATGAACCAATGTCAAGGCTACTCAAAGTATTGATGGCTAATGGTTTTTGGGTTGTGCAGCAAACCCTAAATA
>CAKZMA010000858.1 GCA_937127375.1 uncultured Coleofasciculus sp.
GTACCCACATAGCGAATCCCTAAACCATAGAGAACTCGTGACCAGGGTTGAGTTTTGGATTGTTCAATTTGATTAATTAATTTCTGAGCTGATTTTTCACCCATCCGTTCTAAATCGGTTAATTGATCTAGAGTGAGTTGATAAAGATCAGCAACGGAATGGACTAAACCCGAATCGACTAGCTGATTCACCAGCTTTTCTCCTAACCCGTTTATATCCAATGCACCACGACTTGCCCAGTGGTTGAGTGAACCTTTGACAATTGCGGGACAAGACGCATTAATACAGCGCGTTACCGCCTCCCCTGGGGGACGCACGACGGGTTGATGGCACACCGGACAATCAGTAGGCATTTGTACGGGTTTAGCTTCCGGTGGACGCAATTCTGGAAGCACCCGCACGACTTCTGGGATAATTTCCCCAGCTTTGCGAACAATCACGGTATCACCGAGATGCAGATCTAATTCCTTGATGCGATCGCGGTTATGTAATGTCGCCCGTGAAACCGTTGTCCCGGCTAGCTGTACGGGTTTGAGTTCGGCGACTGGGGTTAATGCGCCCGTTCGTCCCACCTGAACTGTAACATTTTGCACCAGTGTAGGGGATTCTTCGGCGGGATACTTGAGTGCGATCGCCCATCGGGGAAACTTTTGGGTAAAGCCTAATTGTTCTTGCAGCGAAAATGAGTTCAGCTTCACCACCACCCCATCCGTCATGTAGGGTAAACCACGCCGTTGACTATCCCAATATTTATAATACTCCTCCACCTCTGCCAGAGAGGAGCAACGTTTCCGATTTGGATTCACCCGGAATCCCAAATCCCGCAGGAATTCCAACGCCTCCCATTGAGACTTGAGAGTTGGTACGGTTTCCCGTTCCTTTGATCCAGGAAGATGTAACGTATAGGCAAAGAAATCCAACTGTCTGCGATCGACGATTTTCGGATCTAATTGGCGCAACGTACCCGCCGCCGCATTCCGAGGATTAGCAAATAACGCTTCCCCGGCGGCTTCTCGTTCCCGATTAATCCCTTCAAACACATCCAAAGGCAAAAACGCCTCGCCTCGCACTTCTACAATTGGCGGTGGTGTTTCCGTATTTAACCGTAAAGGAATCGAACGAATCGTGCGAACATTCTGAGTAATATCTTCCCCCGTGACACCATCGCCGCGTGTAACTCCCCGCACCAATATACCGTCTTTATACGTGAGTGCGATCGCACAACCATCAATCTTCAGTTCACAGACATACTCAACATCCTTGACATCCGGTGCATAACGTTGCCATCGTTCTTGCCACTTCGCCAACTCCTCTAAATTAAACGCATTCTCTAAACTATAAAGGGGGATATTATGGCGAACCGAGGAAAATTCTGATGTAGGTTTCTCGCCCACGCGCTGCGTCGGACTATCCGGCGTCACTAACTCCGGATACTGGCTTTCTAAGTCTTGCAGTTCCCGATAGAGTTGGTCATAGACAGCATCCTCCATGATGGGATTATCGCGGACATAATAGGCATAACTCGCTTGTTGCAGAAGATTTCGCAGTTCTTGAACCCGCTGTTTAACATTAGTCATTTGTCCTTCGTCCTTCGTCCTTCTATAAAGTCTTTTTCCCAATACTTCCAATCCCTCTGCGTCCCTCTGCGTGAACCTCTGCGTCCCTCTGCGTTGAAAAATTACATAAACTTGGACATTTACCTGCACTGAAAAACATCCACAACTCATCCATTAATTTAACTTATTTTCAATCAAATTAAACAGTTATACTGAGTAAGTAAGCGACTTATCTAATCATCAAGCAAAATACCGAATCTCTCAATGTGGAAATCATCCATCGAATCACTCAACAAGGGTCGAATACAGAAGATTTCGCTTCTGTCTAATAATAACCCAATCCTTTACTCAGACATCATTCAGCTATGGCAGCATAACCCGGATTTTCGGACATTCTTCATTTCCCTACTCGCCGATGCTCCATTTTCCGCCTTTTTCTGGGAAACTCCGCCTATCACCGACGCGACAGTAAACCAGGTATTCGAGTTTGTTCTCGTCAATAGTCCATCCCTGGCAAATGTACAAGCTAATCCCAGTGATTTTACCCGCCATTTTGCCGCCGCAGGTGAGAACGAGTCAATTGTGACATTCCCGAATCTGGGAAAGGATGCGTTGCTGGTTGTGCCTTGTCCGCAAGCCTCTATGTCTCCATACTGCCATCTGGCGGCGTTTATGCGTGACGCACCTGAACATCAGCAGCACGCCTTGTGGCAAAATGTGGGGTCAGCGTTAGAACAACGACTAAATCCGCGTCCTACCTGGGTAAGCACCTCCGGGTTAGGGGTGTATTGGTTGCATATTCGGCTAGATTCACGCCCGAAGTATTACACGTACCAGCCCTACAAAGTTATTTAAATTTTACCCTGACATAAGACATGAAGACCAAAAGCATCTGTCACCTAACAGATAAGAACCTAAGAGTGATTGTGTAGGGGCGACCCGCTTGTATCAATTAACAACACCAATCCACTGAATAGACTCGGGTCGCCCTTTAATAGCCGATATTTGATGCAGGGCGACCCGATAAAATTAATCGGTGGGCGGTGTTAATTTGGTGCGGCGGGTCGCCCCTACAAGGTGTATTTTATGATGATTGATAACCCTTGCTTACCTGACTACTATGATTAAGCCCAAACATTGTGTCACACTATTCAAATATAAGTGCCAGACCAACCCTGAAATTGAGTAGATTCTCTGTTACCTGTGATTAAGACATGACTCAAACTAAAATTGATTTACCCCCTGCCTTTCCTGACCATACTCAACTACCTGAATCTGATGGCACCTTTGTGAAAAATTTCCAAGAACATCCTCAAAGCCTAATTTTGACCGATTCCATTGGTCCAGTTTTGCAGCAACTTCATCCTGATGGTGACTACGCTATTGGACAAGACTGCGGTATCTACTGGCGCGAAACCGAACCCCCAGAAAAAGGTGCAGAGGCTCCTGATTGGTTCTATGTTCCCAATGTTCCCCCATTACTGAATGGTGAAATCCGTCGTTCTTATGTTCTCTGGCGGGAATTGATGGCACCAATGATTGCCTTAGAATTTGCCAGTGGCAATGGAGACGAGGAACGAGATGCTACACCCTTATCCGTTTCCGCTGAAGGAGAAACCACTAAACCCGGTAATTTCTGGGTTTATGAACGGATTATTCGCATTCCTTACTATGCCATTTTTGAAGTCAAAACTAGAAAACTAGAGGTTTATAATTGGCTGAATTTTTCTTATCAAAAACTGCAACCGAATGAACGGGGTCACTATCCAATTACGCCCTTAGGAGTAGAACTGGGACTTTGGCACGGCACCTATCAAAATCAAACTCAATATTGGCTGCGTTGGTGGGATAGTGAAGGCAATCTTTTGTTAATTGGTGAAGAACGCGCCCAATTAGAACGTCAACGTGCCGAACAAGAACGTCAACGCGCCCAAATAGAACGCCAACGTGCTGAACAAGAACACCAACGCGCCGAACAAGCCGAGCAAAAAGCGGCAAGATTGGCGGAACGATTAAGAGCCATGGGCATTGACCCGGATTCGGAAGAGTAGTGGCGTGGCACACCTTAAGTGATGGATTAGAATTACGGAAAAGAAACCGTAGGGGCGCAAGGCTTGCGCCCTTCCCGATACCGCATCAGACGGGAAATTACGATAAAACATTTCCCGTCGATGGCGTACAGCGTTTTGGTGGGGGCGCTTCCAGTTGTAGAATAATAGGGGAAATTTCCCGCCCAACAGGTTGAGTCTTCAGAAAATACAGGAGGAACAAACCGCAGATGCAGGAACACCAGGGTCATCCGAGCATCCATTCTCAAGACGAGTCATGGTCGCTTTGGTTTCCTGTACCCCTGTATCCTTATGGCAAACGACGCACTATCCGTGTGGAAGTAGTCAAGGATAGGATTTGGACGTTTGACCAGATTCAGGGGATTCTCTATGTGGTTGTCCCGATTCGGATGACGGTGATTAAGCTGGATGCTGGAGGGCTGTTGATTTATGCGCCTGTTGCACCTACCCCGGAATGTATCCGATTAGTTCAGGAATTGGTGGCAGAACATGGTGAGGTAAAATATATCATCCTGCCCACGGTGTCGGGGATTGAGCATAAAGTGTTTGTCGGTCCCTTTGCCCGAAAGTTTCCCAACGCCCAGGTGTTTGTGACGCCGCACCAGTGGAGTTATCCGGTGAATTTGCCCCTGAGTTGGCTGGGGTTTCCCAGGAAACGGACTCATGTTTTACCCGCCGATAGTCGCCAAACGCCTTTTGCTGATGAATTTGATTATGCTTTACTCGGTCCAGTGAATCTGGGATTGGGACCCTTTGCCGAAGTGGGATTTTGGCACAAGCGATCGCGCACGCTTCTGGTGACGGATACTATCGTTAGTGTACCCGAAGGTCCCCCTGCGATCGCGCAACTTGATCCCTATCCGTTATTATTCCACGCTAGAGATCATACCTTGGATATCGTTATCGATAATCCGATGACTCGCCGCAAGGGATGGCAACGCATCTCACTGTTTGCATTTTACTTCCGCCCCAGCGCCTTGGATACGATACCGTTTACGCAGGCGTTACGGGAGGCGAGAAAGGCACCGGATTGGTCAAAGCAAGCCTATTTCGGTTTATTTCCCTTCAAATGGAAACCCGGTTGGCAGAAATCCTTTGACGCCTTGCGGGGAAATGGACGTCCCTTTGTTGCGCCAATTCTGCAAACTCTGATTTTGAACCGCGCCCCGAAAGAAACGTTTAACTGGGTGGAGAAGGTAGCCAGTTGGGAGTTTGAACGGATTATTCCCTGCCATTTGGAGGGGTCAATTGCGGCGAATCCAGATCAGTTTCGCCAAGCGTTTAGGTTCCTGGAACCGGATTTAAAGGACAGTAAAAATGGCGGGAATCAATACAATTATCCGTTGCCCGATAATGATTTTGAACTGTTACGGCAAATCGAAGAAACCCTAAAGCGGCGGGGGATTTTACCACCCGTTTCCTAGATACGATGAAGCAAGGGAGGGAGCATCTTTTGTAGGGGCGGGTTTTACCACTAACGTTTCGTTTTCACCCTGATATAACTAAACCCGCCCCGACCTAACCATTCAATTATCAAAAATGACGAATGACGAATGACAAATAACGAATGACAAATGACGAATCCAGTCATTTAGCTTTAATATTGTGTGCAAATAGAACAGTGAATGCCATCGACCAACTAAAGAACAGTTCAGAGGGTTTACTCTGGATAAGCGAAGCCAATTACCCATTGGAGGTTTTTACCTGGGACAATATAGATATTCTCACCCCAGCGCTGGTGTTAGAACGTACTGGCTATCCACCGGATACACCCATTGAAATCCAAACACTGGATCAGTTTTTCGCCTCAGTGACCACAGAGGAAAATTGGCACAACGAAGCAGAAAAAGCTCAGGTCAAGCGATATCAAGCCTTGGAACAAACCCTCTCAGATTGTCTCACCGATATTCAGGTTTACCGTTTAGGGAGTACCACAATTGATATCTACATCGCAGGTAAAACAGCACAGGGGACGGTGGCAGGTCTTTCAACCAAGGTAGTAGAGACGTAGCTTACCCGTTGTCGAGTCGGCTCTCAATCTCATCCTGGATCGAAGTAGGGACATTCGATAGAAAATTATAGCCTGTCGCTGCTTCCACCCTGTCAACGGATACTCGATAGTCTCGCCAGTTCATTCCAGCAACTTTATCCGAATTGGGTATCATCACCGCAATCAGCCGAGTGTTGCTCGTTATTCCATGAACACCCTGACCTGGACGATCTAACACCGCAATCACTTTCCAGGTCTGCTGTGGCACTGTTATCTTACCCTGAAGTGTTCCCTGTGAGCCTACACCCCCAGCAATTATGTAGAGTTCCTTACCCTGATAGACCAACTCTCGTGAATACTCTTCCAGTTCTCGCCATACCTCCCGATTATTCTGTGGAGCTTGGGGAATAATGTTCGTCATTACGAACGTAGCACTGTTATCGTCTGGAGTGTGAGTGCGATCGCCAGATGGTACTATATGTCCCCGATCATAGCCGCTGCCTATGTAGTCATTTGGTCGCACCTGATACCATCCGGACGGCAGCGCAGTGTCAGGGCGAAAGTCGTTGCTTCGCTCAACACTGCCTAACCAACTCTGATTTAACTGCCAGCTTACCCAATTGGAAATCCCTTGGCTGTTGTTATAGGACAGCGCATACTGCGGCTTTTCCATCAGGTAGTTGTTAGGATTATTCGGGTTGGAAGTCGCATTACTAGGATTGCCCAGAGTGAGGTGAACGCTAGGGTTCAGATCCTGCAATAGCAGAGCAATGAACCAACTGATCGCAAACAGGGCAATTAACAAGACTCCCACTCTAGTACCCCTGCCCATTCGCCCCCTGATTAATTGTCTAAAAAAGGATATAATGCTGTTAAAAATAGACTTCAGATTGCTAAAAATTAATCCTAGAATATTGAATCCCGATGTCTTTTGCTGGTTGGATTGACTCGTGGATTGGTAAGCAGACATCGACACCGTAGGGTTCGGAGCTGATGTTTGTCTGTCGTTGCTAAATCGAGAACGGCTAACCGCCACAGATGTTCGCTTTGCTTTTTGAAATAAAAAGGTCAACAGCTCGTCTTTGCCCAGGTCTATTCTGTCTCCCCAACGAAGCTGATAGGGGGTGAATGGCGTCAGGGGTGAATGATTTAGAAATGTTCCATTCATGCTTCCCAAGTCTTCGATAAAGTAAGCATTTCCCTGAATCTGAATTTCAGCATGAGAGGAGGATGCAATCTCAGAGTTGGGCAGATTTGAAATATCAATATCAGGCGACCAATTAGGATTCGGTTTTCCGATACGAATTCTCGTCAACTTCTCTGGTATCTGAATCAGAGTGGAGGTCTGGATGTGAAACAGTCTGAGTGGTGTTGAGCTAGGGGCTTGCATTGTTTATATCACTATTCTTAAGTTAATTAAATTTTATATTGAGTCACAATTAATTGAGTCAGGGCGGGTTTAATTACATTGGGGTGAGTTCAGAAAGGATAGTCATGAAACCCGCCCCTAAATTTCGCCAAACTATTCTATTCTTCAACGCTGATTTGATATAATAACATGGGTTCGTCAATTCCTTTTAAGAGGCGATGTTCACTATCGGTAATGTTTAAGGTGAGGTGGTTTTTCACGGCTTCATACACTATCCAGGAAATACAAATCCTACCGGGTTTTGCCTGAGATTGTAACCGGGCGGCAATATTGACGCCATCTCCTTGTACATCGGTTCCATTGAAGAAAACATCGGCTAAGTGAATACCAATGCGATGCTGTAATACTTCCTCATTGGGTAATCCTCTGGCGGCGAGGGAGAGGGTTTTTTGAATGGTTTGGGAACAATTAACGGCTTTGACGGCGGAGACAAAGTACATGAGTAATCCATCGCCCATGGATTTGAGAACTTCTCCTTCAAATTGATGGCATAATTTGGTCATTAGTTTTAGGTCACGATGGATGGCGGCTAGGGTAGGTTGTTGGTTTTCATGCTGTTTTTGGGTGGAGTCTTTGATATCGGTAAAGACAATAGCGGCTAGGACATTATCTCCTAGAGAACGGGGAATAATTCTGCCTCGGTATTCCTTGGTTATTTGGCTTTTAGGCTTTTCTGGATGCAGGCGTTCGCGGAAATACTGGCGGTATAAATCATTGCGAATACTCACCTGATTTCCCATGAGATAGACTAATCCCATACTATTCAGTTTAAACGCGATCGCGCCTTTTAGCTGCACCGGGCGATCGGCTTCCAGGATTTGGGTTAGGGCGTCGGCTAAGTCGGGATGTTTCTCTAAATTCCAGCGATGTAAGCGCAAATGATCCGCATAGATTCCGGTTTCGGTAGGGGCGTCTTCTAGGAGTTGGTTTAAGGTAATATCCTGACGGGCAATTTTATACAGGGCTAATCGGATCAAATGGGGATGTCCTCCCACCATTGCCATCAGTTGTTTGACATCATTCCAGGTGAAGTCTAATCCATAGCGTAGGGCTAAGTCTTGCACCTGATGGGCGTCAAATTCGGATAATTCAATCGGTAATCCGACATTAAAAGGGGATTGGTCGTTACTTAGGGGAATATAAACTTCTGTTCCATGGACAATAATCAGGCGAAAATTCTTCCAAATTTCATGTTGTTTTGCCTTTTCATGCCAAGCCCGGAGTAAGCCGAAAAAGTCATCGGCAACCTGTTCGTAATGAAAGATGCGGTCAACGGCATCGAGTCCTAAAGCTAAGGGACTTCTGAGTGTGGGTAATAGATATTTTTCAAAATAATTGGTACAGTTTTTTTTACTGCCCAAAAACTTACTCCAACGGTTTTCTAACTGAATCGGCAGGTGTAAGTCATCGGTAACAGTAGCACAAAACCATTGCAGGAATTGATTTAAATCCGCAAAGACTTCCCGTTCAGCTAACTCAAAGTTTAAGGCGACAGACTGACATCCTTGTCGTTCGGCGTGATATAGTAATCGTACCATTAGGGATGTTTTGCCCATTTGTCGCGGCGCTTTGATCCGAATCAAACTTCCCGGCTTACTAATTTCTTCATAGGCGCGAGATTCATCGGATGGACGTTCGACATAGCAGGGTGAGGCTAAATCAAGTTGTCCTCCGGGTAGTTCCCAGATGGGAGAGGGGAAGGTGGCTGTACTTACCGCCAGAGGTGGTGGGGGAGTCAGAGTCTCGGAGTTCTTGGTATCTGCGTCTGGCAATCCTTCGAGGATTAAACGTAACGTTTTAATCGTGACTCGTTTCCCGGTGACTTCAGACAACTGTTTCCATAACTTCGGCGCTAAATCGCGCTGGACGGTATTTTGGCTATAGCCCATGACTTGAATGGTTTTGAGTTTCTTGCCTGCTAAGGCTTGACTCAGGATAGTCTTTTGGGCTTCGTTAAGTACGCTTCCTGTCTTCTGGGCAATCCAATACTCGGCTAATTCGATCAGTCTTATGATCTCTGCATCTGCCATCTGGCATTCCAATTCATACCTCTGATGACCACGCTAGCATAAAACTGAACTTTCTGAATTTTTTGAATAATCCGAAGGTTCCCTTCAGTGAAAGTCCTGACTTTCCTGAATAAAACTGTTGAATAATTCGTGGATCAAGTTATTGATTTTTCGACCATTAAAGCATAATTGTATGGCGTTTCTGTCTTACAGGTGTAATATTAAGAGAATTTAGGCAAATTAGTGGCAGGGCGTTAACTGTAGAGGTAGGGCAGTGCCGTGTCCCTAGGATATGTAAATCTGATTCTCAAGTTATACTCGATACAAACTAGAGACGAATACGAACGTCATGGTGGATTGGTTTGTGGTTTGGGGTGTTTCTTCCCTGACTGGCTTTGTGTTTCGGGAAGTGTTAGCGCCTCTGGCGAAGGGAACGCTGGAAGATTACACGAAAGATTTTCTTAAGGATTGTATTCGCGATTTTTCCGGGCTTTTTGAGGATGATACGCTGAACACGGTTGTCGGGAAAGCCTTGAAAGAGTTTCTGGTGTTGGTACAGCAGGAGTTGGAAGATGCTGAGGTGTCGGAGGTGGAGGTGGAAGAGTATTCTCCGGCGTTAACTAAGTTTATCCACAATTCCTCGGTGAAGGGGATTCTGGGGAGTGGGTTTCAGGATGAGTGTTCGAGTTTGGATACGCAGGGATTAGGGAATCTATGGTATCAGCTTAACCTGCGATCGCTTCCTGAAGATTTTGATTGGGAACAGGTGGGGAAGCGGTATCTCAGAAAAGTCAAGGCGTTAATTCGGGAATCGCCTGAATTGCGGCAGATTTTGGATTCGCAGAAGTTGGAGGCGATCGCACGGTATACTCAGGAGTCTGCGGGGATTATACCAGAGTTCGATTTACGCCGCTATCAGGAGGGGTTACGGGAAGCCTATGGGAATCTGCGATTAGATAGTTTGGATACCACGGGCTGTGCTTATAATGCGCTGAAGTTATGGCGAATATTTATAGCACAAAACGTGCGAAAAGTCCATGACGTTTTGCCGCAAATTTATGAATTGCCGAAGGAACATCAGCAGCGATTGCGGGAGACGGATCAATTAGATTCAGAGTTTCAGTTCGGGGAATTCGAGCGTTATCAACGGGTGTATTCAGAAGCGCCGATACAGTCGGTTTTGGATGTAATTAATGATAAACGAAATTATCCCTATCTGGTGATGTTAGGTGATCCGGGTTCGGGGAAGTCTACGTTATTACAGTATTTGGCATTAATCTATGCCCAGTCGCCGCTACAGAATGCGATTTCCTTAGCGATTCCCATCTTAATTGAATTACGCACCTATATGCGGAATCGGGATTTAGGACAATGCCAGAATTTCTTAGAGTTTTTGCATCAAAGTAGTGGGGCGATTTGTCATCTGAATCAGCATCAACTCCAGGAACAGTTAAAGGCGGGGAAGGTGTTGATGCTGTTTGATGGCTTGGATGAGGTATTTGATCCGGGGAAACGAGAGGATGTGATTACCGATATTCATCGCTTCACTAATGAGTATCCAGAGGTGCAGGTGATTGTCACCTCTCGCGTGATTGGCTATAAGCCGCAGCGATTACGGGATGCGGAGTTTCACCATTTCCTGTTGCAAGAGTTGGATGAGAAACAGATACAGGATTTTATCTATCGTTGGCATGAATTAACCTTTACCGATGAGGTGGATAAGACATGGAAGCGAGACCGATTACAACGGGCAATTGACAGGTCAAAAGCGATTCAGGAATTAGCCGGAAATCCCCTATTGCTGACGATGATGGCAATTTTAAATCGGCATCAGGAGTTACCGAGAGATAGACCGGAATTGTATCATCAAGCGTCACGAGTTTTACTGCATCAATGGGATGTGGAAC
>CAKZMA010000859.1 GCA_937127375.1 uncultured Coleofasciculus sp.
GTATGATAATTCCCTATTCCACCATTTTAGATGAAAACTATAAACACCCCAACTATTCTGATGACAGCGAATAAACCTGATGTTTTTCTCGCTACTAATACCCAATTTAAAGGCATGACAGCTTGCAGCAGTGCCGTTCCTCTACAGGTAATGACTGGTATGCTGGTGGGCAATGCCCACCCTACTTCTACTTCCTTTCCCAGAGTAATTTCCGGATGTATCCCTCTCGTGCAACCGTTGCTAAGATAAGAGAGATTGAACTGAACCCCAACAGAACCAGTCTGTACAATCACAACTGAAACCTTCTCTAGGGGCAGGTTTAGTCAAATCGGGGCGGAAAAAAACGATAATCGTGAAACCCACCCCGACATTCGGAAAAACTCCTTCATCCCGATGTACATAGCAACGGAAAAATGCTGGATGTGGCTTACCCACTAGAGCTAAAAAAAAATCCCTAGCCCAAATCAGTGAGCCAGGGAACGTCAATCAGGGTGCATCTACCATTTCACTCTTCTGGAATAGGCGGGGTTTATCCGGAACAATCCTGGATCAGTTCCTCAATTTGAGTTCAGTAGCATCCGCCGCCGAAAAATTCCAGCGTTCTTAACAAGGGTTAATGTCTCGCCCCTCATCCATACGGTCAAAAGGTCTCATTAAATACATGACTCGCGTCTGAGTCCCTAAACTCTATAAGGAAACTTTCATAGAATTAAATCAATCTATATCTAAAGACACTATGAATGCTATAAATCTTGAAAACCCAGTAAAAACCCTTGACATTCAGCAAACTTGACCAGGCAATAGCAGTGGCACAGGAATTCCATATCTCTGTGACCCCTTTGGGGGACGACCAGCATCTAGTGCGGATTGAACGAGTCGCACCCGGGGTGCCTTTGGCAGAAGAACAAGTGCGTTGGCCCATGGATGAGTGGTTAACGCAAGCGAGACAACTGATGAATGATCCCCTCCTGGGCTTGTTACAAGGGGGTGCTGGTGGTATGGATGAGCTGTTTTTCTTGCCTAACTCCGATCAGCAAGTGCGTCAATCCTGCCAAAACTTGGTGGCGCTGGGTCAGGAACTCTATAATGCCTTATTCCAAGGGAGCTTGCGTGATAGTTGGATGATGGCACAAGCGATCGCGCAAAATCAACGCACTGTATTACGACTGCGTCTGGGACTCAAAGGGAATCGCTTACCTCGCTTACCCTGGGAAGTTCTCCATGCAGGCGATCGCCCTTTGGCAACCGGGACGGATGTCGCCTTCTCCCGGTATCAACTCAGCACTGGGTTGATGCGACCGATTCATTCCCTCCCCCCTCAAGCCAATCCTGTCCTGAAAATTCTGATGGTCATTGCTGGACCAAGTGACCAAGAGAGTTTAGAACTGGCACAGGAAGCAGCACATCTACAAGAAGAACTCAAAAACCGTTCTCGCCAAGAACCCCCGGCGATTCAACTCACCATTCTCGAACAACCGGGACGAGAACAACTTACCCAAGCTTTAGAACAAGGTCAATATCAAGTTTTCCATTATGCAGGTCACAGTAGTCTGGGGGATTCTGGCGGGGATGTTTATTTAGTTAGCAATAAAACCGGATTAACGGAAACCTTAAACGGCAATGATTTAGCCGGATTGCTAGCAAATAACGGCGTGCAATTAGCCGTATTTAACTCCTGTCGTGGTGCCTATACAGCCACCTCAGACCCCCTAAATAATGGTAAAGACCGCAATTTAGCCGAAGCCTTGGTCAAACGAGGCATTCCCGGTGTTCTAGCCATGGCAGAACGGATTCCTGATGAAGTGGCACTCACCCTCACACGCCTCCTTTATCGGAATCTCAATCAAGGCTATCCCATTGATCTGAGTCTGAGTCGGGCGCGACAGGGGCTAATTTCTGCCTATGGCTCTAACCAATTATATTGGGCGCTGCCCGTACTTTACCTGCATCCCGAATTTGATGGATTCCTCACCAACGTGGACGATGACTATCACCATCGGGAAGAACGATTACAGTTACCGGAACCACCAGATATGCCTTTAGTCTCTGATGAAAGTGATGCCGAACTATTCACACAACAGATGTTAAATAGAACGAGGTTAGAGGATGAGGATGAATTCCTGCTAGAGGAGAAACCTCCCCTAGCTAAGTATGAGTATCAACCGAGGCAAAATTGGCTCGATGAGACGCCCTCAGAGGAGACGCCCTCAGAGGAGACGCCCTCAGAAGATGAGGGGAATGATCCGTCTAGCTTTATTAAGAATTTACTCGAACAACTGGATAGTGAGCCGGAGATCGAGGAACCTAAGTTACCTCGCCCAGACGCGAATTATCCACCCCAAACCACACCTGAACCAGACAATCAGGACGTACCCAACCCGCCGCCTCAGCAACCCACAATTTCCTCAGCAGCGCCAGCATCAACGTCTGTGCCAAAAACAGCAACGCCGTCATCTGAACAGACGGTAACGCCGAAACCAGTGGAATCGACTGAAAAGGGATGGCGTTCTTGGCTGGTTGCGCCTAAACTGTGGATTGGATTGGGGGTTGGTGCAGTTGCGATCGCACTATTAAGTTTTGCCTTGGTTTGGAACCGTCAGCCGCGACCTGATACGTTAATTACATCGCCTGATTCTCCTGTGTCGAGTCTACCTCAATCCTCAGACTCAGATGGAATCAACTTAGACAAAGCCGAAACCAGTGACGTCACCGCTTTCGCGATCGAACAATTGGGTCAGGGGAATATCGACGCCGGAACTGAAGCGGTTGAAGCTTTACTCAATCGAGGCGCGTTGTCTCAAGCCGATGCAGCTTTAAAAGCTGTTTCTACCTCCCAATTGGATAATCCAACCATCAGTTTTTTGAGGGGACGTCTGGCTTGGCAGTCGCTTCAAACTGGGGATACAAACTATAATATTAGCGATGTGCGACGGTATTGGGAAACGGCGGTTAAAGCCCAACCTGATTTTGCAAACTATCACAATGCCCTTGGCTTTGCCTACTACGCAGAAGGAGATTTCGAGCGAGCCAACAATGCCTGGTTAGATGCTCTCACCTTAATTGAACAAGAGCAAATCGATGCAGATGTGGCAGGAAATGGGGCGAAAAAAGAAGCGTTAACAGCGTATGCGGGATTGGCTTTAGGATTCTGGAAATCCGCTCAACAACAGCCAGCCGAAAAGCGCACCAATCTTTTAAATGAATCGTTGAAACTGCGGCAAAAAGTTCTCCAAGATGACCCCGTGAATTTTCAAGCCGACGCCCTGAGTCAGAATTGGCTTTGGTCCGAGCAGGCGATCCAAGATTGGCGATCGCTGTTAGGAGAAACACAATAAAATCGGCATGGGTGGGTTCCAAAAATCCGATAAAATATGCTGTGGTAATACCTGTATGAATATAGCAACTATTCCTCTGCCTTCTCGGATAAAATTGAGTATCGATTTAACTGATGATCAGTTCTTTGATCTGTGTCAGAGAAACCGAGATTACCGATTTGAGCGGACAACATCAGGGGAATTACTAATCATGTCACCAACGGGTAGTGAAACGGGAAATCGCAATATTGAACTCGCCTATCAACTCCAAGCTTGGAGCCGTCAGAATAATTTAGGGATTGCTTTTGATTCCTCGAGTGGCTTCAAACTTCCCAATGGTGCCGAGCGTTCCCCTGATGTCTCTTGGATACGCCGGGAACGATGGGAAGCGTTAACTCCGACACAACAAAAGAAGTTTGCCCCGATTTGTCCAGATTTTGTCGTGGAATTGCGTTCGGAAACCGATTCGCTGAAAGAACTACAAGAAAAAATGAGAGAATATAGGGATAACGGGGCAAAATTGGGATGGTTAATTGACCGTAAAAATAAGCGAGTTGAGATTTATCGTCCAGGAGAGGATGTAGAAATTCTCAACTCTCCGGCTACTCTGTCAGGAGAAGATGTGTTACCGGGATTTGTGTTGAATTTAAAGGGAATTATGTAGTGTAATTGTTGCCAAGGGGAAGCAGAGGGCGCAGAGGGCGCAGGGGAAGAAGAGGGCGCAGGGGGCGCAGGGGGAGCCATAGTAAATTTTCCCTGATAATTGAATTCCGGTGAATAAGCTGGTAAGTATAGCAGTAGGCGCGATCGCATCTTCCCGTATCGCCTTAATCTATTAAAAGAAAGGTATCAAGGGAAAATAGTAACCATGGCAAAAGTAATCGTGATTACAGGTGTCAGCCGGGGTTTAGGTCGAGCGATGACCGAGGGATTTATCGCTCAAGGACATACGGTTTTGGGTTGCGCTCGAAACGAGGCGGCAATCAAGGATCTCAATCAAACCTTTGGTCCTCCCCATAATTTTACTGTGGTTGATGTGGCGGATGAAGATCAGGTCATGGCTTGGGCAAAACTTCTGATCAATGAGTACAGTCCACCGGATTTGCTGATTAATAATGCGGCGATTATCAATAATCTGGCACCTCTGTGGGAGATTCCTAGCCAGGAGTTTTCTGATCTGATTGATGTCAATATCAAGGGAGTCGCCAATATGCTACGCCATTTTATCCCAGCAATGATTGACCGGGGAAGCGGTATTATTGTCAATCTAAGTTCAGGATGGGGACGCTCAACCTCGCCCCAAGTCTCATCCTACTGTACCTCTAAATGGGCAATTGAAGGCATGACGCGATCGCTAGCTCAAGAATTGCCTAAAGGAATGGCGGCGATTCCTCTGAGTCCCGGTATTATCCATACCGAGATGCTGGAAGTTTGCTACGGCGCAGAGGCGGCGTCTTATACAGCCATCCAAGATTGGAAGAAAAAAGCAGTTCCCTTCTTGCTGCAATTGACTCCGGCTAATAATGGTCAACCCTTGAGTGTCCCCGCATGATATAATCAGAAGTTCGACTCTGCGTTTGAGGCGAGACGGCAATTATCTCGCTTCAGCCTAAAAACAGCAGGTAGAGGAGAAAAGCGGGAGCTATACAAAGTTTCACAAATAAAGCCTTGGGAAACCTCGCCCAAATCAGCTAAAATCGACTAATCATGTCAAATATTTGATAGTACGACGAAAGCAAAAAGGCGAGATTTTCTTGACTTAGCTATGGGGAAATTACCGTTCAAGGCAAAGCTCTGGACTCTAAACCAGGGTTTAGTACAGCATCAAGAATCAGGGAGGATTAAAAAGTAGTGGATAACGTTTATAAACGCCACTCTTATAAGGCAAAGTTTGATCAAGCCGAACGCTACCACACCCATTGGGATGAATATTTAATTATTCCGATTTGGGAGAGAAAAACAGGGCGTTGGACAGTAACGTGGCTAGAATCAGAACAGTTGCTCGAACCGACTATTATTGATCCCTTTGGCGGTTTTGATTTCCCCACAGCTCAAGCCGCGATATCGGCGGCAAAATCTCTCATTGATCATTGTTCAGATGTGGCGGCTCGCAATGCTTTAGAAGATAGGCTGATAGAAATTTTAGAAGGGAAGGGATGAGGGAGATTCAGATCACCAGGCAAGAGGCTGACGATTATTAAAGAAACCACCCGTGGGTCCATCATCGGGTAAAGTCGCCAGCCAAACCGGGGTATCCGCACCTTGCTCAACAGTTAACGGTGCAGCGTCAGACCCCATATCCGTTTTTACCCAACCTGGACAAACTGAATTAATTAAAATATTCGTTCCTCGCAATTCTTTGGCAAATAATGCTGTCACTGCATTGAGAGCTGTTTTAGACAGCCTGTAGGTAGGAGTGAGATAATCATAATAAGGTGAACTTGGATCACTCATTTCTGTAAGGGAACCCAGGGTACTGGACATATTCACAATGCGACCATAATTTGAGGCTTTCATTAAGGGAATGCAAGCTTGACACATTAGAAAAGCGCCATAAAGATTTGTTTGCAGGGTTTGCGAGAGCGTATCAAAATCTACATCCAATACAGATGTTGTTCTATCCAGTAGCACCCCGGCATTGTTCACGAGAATATGTAATTCACCAAATTCTTGTTTTAGCCAACTAACGGCTTTGTCAATACTCTCATGACTGTTCACATCCAAAAGACAGAAATCTACGTCTAATCCTTCTTGCTTAAGTTTTTCGCAGGCTTCCCGCCCCTTGTTGGCATCTCTCGCTCCAAGAATAACGCGGATGCCTTTTTGGGCGAGTTGTTTACTAATTTCAAACCCTAAGCCTTTATTCGCACCTGTAACTAAGGCAATTTTACGGGTATGATATTCCATATCCTTGTACTGAGAGGTTTTCAGCAACCTACTATCTTGAGGTTTAAACTAATTGTACCTGGGATAGACGCCAAGACCCTGCCAAAGCTTAGAAGATTTGATGAGATTGGCTTATCGGTTAATCCCTTGGCTAATTGGAGTTAAAATTGTCTACGATCACAGGAATTGGTTATGGAAACGCGACCTTTAGGAACTTCCGATATCCAAATCACACCGATTATAATGGGTACCTGGCAGGCGGGTAAGAGTGCCTGGGTGGGGATTGAAGATGCGGAAACGATTAAAGCTATCCGAGCCGCTTTTGAGGCGGGTATCACGACGGTGGATACCGCAGAAATCTATGGTAAGGGGCATTCTGAGCAGATTGTTGCCCAGGCATTATCCGATGTCCGCGATCAGGTGGTTTATGCGTCCAAAGTGTGGGTGGGGAATCTGAAACACGATAAAGTTATCGAAGCCTGCGATCGCTCTCTGAAAAATCTACAGACGGACTATATCGACTTATACCAAATTCATTGGTCCCCCGGAACGTTTAATACCGAGGTAGTGCCGATTGAGGAGCCAATGAGCGCCTTAAACAAACTGAAGGAACAAGGCAAAATTCGGGCAATTGGTGTATCTAATTTCTCCCGCGCTCAGTTGGAAGAAGC
>CAKZMA010000860.1 GCA_937127375.1 uncultured Coleofasciculus sp.
CCTCTCTAGTTGCGTTGCATTTTGCCTGTCGGAGTTTGCTTCAGGAAGAGTCCAAATTGTGCTTAGTTGGTGGAGTCAGTCTGATGCTGTCTCCGGAGCCGTTTATCACGTACTCTCATGCTCGGATGATGGCGGCTGACGGTCGTTGTAAGACCTTTGACGCTAGTGCGGATGGTTATGTCCGGGGGGAAGGATGCGGTGTCGTCGTCCTCAAACGCCTCTCAGATGCCCTCCGGGATGAGGACAATATTCTAGCACTCATCAAAGGCACGGCAGTTAACCAAGATGGTCTGAGCAATGGACTCACTGCCCCCAATAGTCCTTCCCAGCAAGTGGTCATCCGTCAAGCCTTGAAAAATGCTGGAGTGACACCTGCACAGATTAGCTATGTTGAGGCTCACGGTACTGGCACATCTCTAGGAGACCCCATTGAAGTTAAATCTTTAAAAGCTGTGCTGATGCAGGATCGGGAGCCAGATCAGCCCTGTTGGCTGGGTTCAGTCAAGACAAATATTGGTCATTTGGAAGCTGCTTCTGGAATGGCTGGCTTAATCAAAGTGGTTCTTTCGCTACAACATAAGGAAATCCCACCTCACCTGCACCTAAAGCAGCTAAATCCCCTAATTTCTTTGGAAGGGACGACTTTTTCCATTCCCACCGAGTGTCAACCTTGGTTGGCGGGTACAGAAAGCCGTTTAGCTGGGATCAGCGCCTTTGGCTTCGGTGGCACTAACTGCCACGCGATCCTGGAAGAAGCCTCCTCTAAGGAGATGAGGAGAGTCCCAAATAGAATCTCTCCACTAGCGCAAGACTCCATCACTTCATCAAACGGAGCTTCAACACCTCAACACTCCCTTAAGGGCGATCACCCCTTCCACCTTCTTAGCCTTTCGGCAAAAAGCGAGAAGGCTTTGAGGGAATTGGCTCAACGTTATACGGATTTCTTGGCGACCCATCCTGAGATCTCCCTGGCGGATGTTTGCTTTACGGCAAATACGGGGCGATCGCATTTTGACTATCGCCTTGCTGTCGTAACTGAATCTACCGCACAGGTGCAAGGAGTATTAGAGGCTTTCGCTGCGGGTCGGGAAACTGCTGGATTAGTGAGTGGTCAGGTACAACCGAAGAAGCGCCAGAAAATAGCCTTTCTCTTCACGGGTCAGGGTTCGCAGTATGTGGGCATGGGACGCCAACTCTACGAAACCCAACCTATTTTCCGCCAAGCCCTTGATCGCTGCGATGAAATTCTGCGTTCCTATTTAAAGCAACCCCTGCTGTCAGTCCTCTATCCCAAACCAGGGACGAGTTCTCCTCTAGATGAGACAGGCTATACCCAACCCGCTTTATTTGCCTTGGAATATGCTCTGTTTCAGTTATGGCAGTCTTGGGGTATAGAACCCGCCGTCGTCATGGGTCATAGCGTGGGGGAATATGTCGCGGCCTGTGTGGCTGGGGTATTCAGCCTCGAAGATGGTCTGAAATTGATTGCTGAACGTGCCCGTCTGATGCAGGCTTTGCCTCACGATGGTGAGATGGTAGCCGTGTTTGCCAGCGAGGCGCAAGTAGCCGCAGCTATTCAACCCTATGCCCAAGATGTCTCAATTGCCGCCATTAACGGACCACAGAGTATCGTGATTTCCGGGAAGTGTGAAGCAGTCGAAGCGGCGATCGCTACCCTAAAAGCTGACGGAATCAAGACTAAGAAATTAACGGTCTCCCATGCCTTCCACTCCCCCTTGATGGAGCCAATGCTGACCGCTTTTAAGCGAGCCGCCGTAAGGATGTCATATTTTTGCCCAAAAATCAAGTTAATTTCTAACGTCACTGGAGAACTCGCCACGACTGAGGTAACAAACCCTGAGTATTGGTGTCGTCATGTGCGACAGGCAGTAAGATTTGCCGCAGGCATGGAAACGCTTTACCAACAGGGTTATGAAGTGTTTCTGGAAATCGGAGCGCGACCAACGTTATTGGGAATGGGTCGCTACTGCTTGCCAGAAGGTGTGGGCGTTTTGCTCCCCAGCTTGTATCCAGGACGAGAGGATTGGCAACAGCTACTCCAAAGTTTAGCTGCATTGTACGTGCGCGGGGTGGCAGTAGATTGGTCTGCCTTTGACCGAGATTATTCCCGTAGCCGCCGACAACTACCAACCTATCCATTTCAACGACAGCGCTATTGGGCAAATATTCCTGAAAATGGGTATCAACAAGCAGCTTCCTTATCTCAAGAGAAGGCACAGACTCCACTCGTTAACCTTCTGCTCAAAGGCGATACCAAACAGTTAGCTCAGCATTTAGAAACGACCGGAAAACTATCAAACGATGAGTTAAAATTACTGCCTAAGCTGCTGGAACTACTAGTTCAGCCAAATCAACAGCAACTCACGGCAGCATCCATCAAAGATTGGCTTTATGAGATAGAATGGCAGTCTCAGCCGCGTCAGTTGACTAGCCAAGAGAAAAACGGGTTCCATAAACCTGGTAGTTGGTTAATTTTTGCTGACAGGGGAGGTGTTGGACAAACCCTAGCTAAACTGCTGCATAAACAGGGTTGCACCTGTATTCTGGTTTATGCTGGGGACGCTTATCAGACCAGAGAAGATGGAACATGGATCATCAACCCTTCCAGCCCAGCAGACTTCGAGCGTCTATTCCAAGAAGCTGTAGAAACGCTAAATTCCCCGTTACAGCGAGTCATCCACCTTTGGAGTTTACAGGCTCAAGTTGCTTCGGAATTGACAAGCTCCTCTCTAAAACAGGCTCAAGTTCTAGGTGTTGGTAGCACGCTCCATTTGTTACAAACCTTAGTTAAGCATAATCATTTCCCCCGGTTGTGGTTAGTGACGCGGGGTGCAGTGCCAGTCGGGCGATCGCTTCCGGGAGTCGCCCAAGCGCCTCTTTGGGGACTGGGCAAAGTCGTTGCTCTGGAACATCCCGAATTGTGGGGAGGAATGCTTGATTTAGCGCCTGAAGCAACTGAAGATGAAACGACAACGCTTTTAGCCGAAATTCAGGATTCACAAGAAGAAGATCATTTAGCCTTTCGGAATGGAAGCCGTTATGTAGCCCGCTTGGTGAAGAAGCAACTGCCAAAAGCCAATGAGATTTCGTTCCAGTCAGACGGTACCTACCTGATTACTGGAGGTTTGGGAGCTTTGGGGCTAAACGTTGCTCACTGGATGGTGGAACGGGGTGTCCGACAACTGGTACTCACGAGCCGTCGTGGAGCTTCTAGCCCAGTGCAGGAAACCTTGAGTCAACTGGAGCAGACAGGAGCCAAGCTTGTAGTTGCTCAGGCAGATGTATCAGAGGAAGGGGATATGGTCAGAATTCTTGAAGAGATTGAGGCATCAATGCCACCCCTACGAGGCATTGTTCATGCGGCTGGCGTTCCCGGATATGAAGCGATTAAGGACATGGACTTTAACACCTTTGAGTCTGTACTTCGTCCTAAGGTAGCAGGGACGTGGATTCTACATCAACTGACCCAAGGGATGAAGCTAGACTTTTTCGTTAACTTCTCCTCAATTTCGTCGGTGTGGGGGTCTAAGGGACAAGCGCATTATGCAGCAGCCAATCATTTCCTCGATATGGTAGCTTGCTATCGTCAAGGATTAGGACTACCAGCGTTGAGCGTGAACTGGGGTCCGTGGGCAGGCGGCGGTATGGCTGTGGAAGAATTCCAGACGTGGATGACTCGGATGGGTATGGAAGTCTTGCAGCCAGAGCAGGCGATCGCGGCACTGGGATACCTGCTTGGAACAGGCTGCGTTCACACAACCGTGGCTAATGTTGATTGGACTCGATTCAAAAGCATCTACGAAGCCCGAGGAAAGCGATCGTTGTTAGAACAAATTGAAGTACGCGAAGCCACCGAGCAACAGCATTCAGAGCCGCGATCGGAGATTTTACAGCAATTGGATGCAGCTTCGGTACAAGATTACTATCCTCTCCTGGTGGCTTACCTTCAAAGTCTAGTTGTCAAGGTATTGAGGCTTGAGTCATCTCAACAGCCCTCTCCGCAGCAAGGTCTCTTTGAGATGGGTATGGATTCACTGATGGCGCTTGAGTTGGTTGAATTAGTTCAGTCTCAGTTACAGGCAAAATTATCGATGCTGGAGATTTTGCAGGCACATAATATCGACAAGCTAGCCAAGCTATTGCTTAAGCAACTTGCACCCGATGTCTCTACATCGTTAGTTATAGAGAATGACTTAAATCTCAACCACGAGGCTGTCCTAGAGGATTCAATCGATCCAGACAAAGCAAAAGCAAATGTTAAGCTGACCGAAATAACTTCAATTCTTTTGACTGGCGCAACGGGATTTTTGGGAGCATTTTTACTTAAAGAACTCCTTGAAAAAACAGACGCAAAGCTTTATTGTTTAGTTCGTGCTGCTGATCCTGATTCAGGATTGCAAAAGATTCATAAAACTTTACGAAAATACTCTTTATTAAAGGAGCAATTAAGCTATAGGATTATTCCTGTAGTTGGCGATTTATCTCAACCCAGATTGGGACTTTCAGCAGAACAGTTTAAAAAACTAGCTGAGCAAATTGACGTTATTTATCACAATGGAGCAATTTTAAACTTTGTCTATCCTTATTCTGTTTTGAAGCCAACGAACGTCCTAGGGACGCAGGAAATACTGAGGTTGGCTTGCCAATCTAAAGTTAAACCCCTCCACTATGTTTCTACTGATGCTGTATTTGATTCATCTGTCTATTACGGAAAGGAGCTCAAAGAGTCAGAGCCAATTAGTCACACTGAAGGAATTGACCTCGGTTATACCCAAAGTAAGTGGGTAGCAGAAAAATTAGTCACTCTTGCCCGTAACCGAGGGCTTCCAGTTTCTATCTACAGACCGCCTTTAATTGCTGGAGATAGCCAAAGTGGTATTTGGAAAACTGATGACTTTACCTGCCGATTTATCAAAGGCTGTATTCAAATGGGAAGTATACCAGATATGAATTGTGGTGTTACGTTAGCTCCAGTGGATTATGTAAGTAGGGCAATTGTCTATCTATCGCAAAAAAAAGAGTTGCTAGGCAAGGCATTTCACTTAAACAATCCGAATGCCTCTAGCTGGAGTGAAGTGACAAATTGGATTAACGAGTTAGGCTATCCTATCCGGAAACTGCCTTATGAAGAATGGGAAGCTGAACTTATCGGAACAGTAGGTTCAAAAGAGAATACGTTAAGTAGTCTTTTACCATTCTTCTTGCGAAGATGGTCGGACGAGAAACTAACATTTGCGGGGCTTGGTCAAAGAAGAGTCAAACTCAACTGTGAGGAGACAGTTGCTGAACTTGCCGATAGTTTTATCACTTGCCCTCGCGTAGATTATCAATTGCTGAACACCTATTTTTCTTACTTCAATCGTAGCGGTTTCTTAGATGCTCCTAAACAGCGGGTCTGATAACCATTTAAATAGTGATGAGGCTTGAACTCAATGAAGCCCCTTAAAATCTACACTCTAGCTTTTTTGGTCACTGGTTTTCCTCCAGACGTAAGCGGCGTTTCTCACTTCAACTGGGAGCGTGTCCAATGGTTTGCCCAGCAAGGAATGTATCGTGTGGTTGTATTTGCACCCGATTGGCAAAAACAGTCCAATGATTTATTAGGATTATCAGACTTAGAGGGAAAATTGATTATTGAACGCTATCCCTCAAAACCTTGGGTTCCCTACAAACTGACTCATGTTCCTCGGTTTCGTGCAGCCCACGAAATCAATAAAAAGTTAGCTGATTACAAACCTGACTTGATTGTTGTGACAGATGTAGAGCGCTTTTTCTTATTGAGTGCGTGGCAATTGCCGGGTCAGCGTTATGCAAGAGAGCATCATATTCCCTACTTAGCGGAATACCATACAGATCTTTACAATTTTTCAGCGGCTTATCCAGGTTGGCAATGGTTGCGAAATCTTGTTCGTAGTTCTCAGCTAGTAAGTTATTTATATGGTAATATCAACATGACAATATGTTCGAGTATTGCGGCTAGCCAAAGCTGTAAAGAACTGGGGATTCACAAGGTTCATACAATTCCGTTTTTAGGAATTGATGTTTCCACCTATAGTCCTAAGCGGCGCCACCGTAAATGGTTAGAACCGTGGTTGAGTCTTCAGGAAAAAGATAACAAGATTTTGCTATTCTTAGGTCGTCTTGGCTTCGAGAAACGAGTCGATTTACTCATCGAAGCATTTGCGAGGCTAAAAAGCCAACAATCCAATTATTCTCTTCTCATTGCCGGAGATGGACCTGTTGAAGTTGTTAACCAACTCAAACGTCTTGCTGAAAGAGTTGACGACATCCATTTCACAGGTTTTCTGGTTGGAGAAACCAAGGCTAATGTATTAGCTTCGTGTGATGTATTTTGTAGTCCTTCTCCTTACGAAACTTTTGGGCGAACAGTGGTGGAAGCAATGACTTCAGGGATTCCAGTGGTAACTGTCGATAGCGGCGCGGTATCTGAGTACATAATTCATGGTGTTAATGGGTATCTAGTCCCAAGTAACGATGTTGAAGGATTAACTCTTGGTATTCACAAAGCTCTATTCAGCAACAATACAGAAATTATTCAGCAGGCATTGCGAGATGCAAAGCAGTTCTCTCTCTCTCAAGGATGCCAAAATCTAAATGATTACTATCAGCAATTATTGAATTAAGTTAAATATATGGTAGATAAACGATGAAACAAAAACATAATATCTCTAGAGAACAGCCAGTTACAAGTAGCTCCACTGCTGCATCAACCGAAGACCTAAACAACCTTCAGGTAAAGGTAAGCATCCCCTCAACATGGGAACTGGGAGAACGACTAGTTCCTGACAAAATGGCGAGTGATCCGGCAAGTCGAAAGATTGTTGAGATCAATTTTCACCACTATAAAATTGCGGGGCGCTACGTCAGAGGAAAAAGGGTTTTGGACATTGCATGCGGCGTGGGATACGGTAGTCAGATACTACATCTTGCTGGAGCAAGCAGGGTCGTGGGGGTTGACGTGTGTCCAGATACGATACAGTATGCACAGCAACACTACTCTGCATCTGGAATAGACTTTGTTTGTAGTGACGCAGAGCATTTTGAATACCCAGAACCATTTGATGTCGTAGTTTCGTTTGAAACCCTAGAGCATCTCCGCTATCCAGAAAAATTTCTCGAACGTATTCGTCGTTCTTTAGCTCCAAAAGGTGAATTTTTACTGTCAGTGCCGCTGGGTGAAACGCGACATTTTGATCCTTATCATCTTCACAAATATACCCAAGGAGAAATCTTTGCTCTTCTAGAGAAAGCAGGATTTTTAATAAACCTGTATCGCTGTGACGATTTGTTTCTGAGTCGTTCTGACTTAGAGCATTGGGAGAAGCTCTACCCAGAGGCTCCACAGCCATCAGTCTATGAGTTGCTGTTTACTAACAGGGGACGACGGGTTTTGTCTGACCTGATCTTTCGAGGTGGGTTGAAGTTTCAGCAGCTACTTGTTAGTACTTCAGTAGCTGATAACTCAGTGAATAGTTAGCCATTGTAAATTTTTCAAAACAAAAACTCCAAACTGAACCGACTATATTTATATTAGGAAAGCTAAAGTGGAAGTATCAGCCCCCTTACCTCAAACTTATTCTCCCGGTAGCGATATTGCTGCTGGCTTTAGACCGAATCAAATTGTCTGGGGTCGCACAGGAAACGATACCGTTTTGGGTTATTTACCTATCAGCTTTGATAGAGAAAACCCAATAATAGATGTTCTTTTAGGAGATTTTGAAATTCCTCTACTAGTAGATCCGGTTCCTCGTGATTGGAGTGACTCTTTTATTTTAGGAGATTGGAATCGAGCCTATTATGCAACCGATAATTTCTTTGTTACAGAGCTAGAGGACATTGGACTAAACAATTTTGCACTAATTGCTGACTTTAACTCGAGTCTGGATTCCATTCAGCTATACGGCACTCCATCAGACTACCAGCTAACAAATTTTACGTTTGGAACTGCGATTTGGTCGCCAAGAACAATATTTCCAGATTTCACCTATTTACCCGATGTTATTGGAATCTTGCCTGCATTCGACCTAGATATAGGTGCTGATTATTTCCAGTTTTCAGGTTATACCCCCCCCAATGGACCTACTGTAAAACAATCTAAACAGATAGGAACTTCTGGCTTTGACTTCTCTAATACTATGGCTGTAGATGCCTCAAATAATCTTTATGTAGCCGGGGTAACAACTGGATCTTTGGGAGATTTGAATTCCGGACTTCGCGATGTTTGGTTAAGTAAATACAACAGTGCAGGCGAATTATTGTGGACTAATCAGTTTGGCAGTTCCGAAACTGATTTTGTGATTTCAATAGCAACTGACAATACAGGTGACTTGTATTTAACTGGATTAACAGAGGGTGATTTAGGAGGCGAAAGAGGGGAAGGAATATCAGATGGGTGGTTCGCTAAGTTTGACTCTGATGGCAATCAACAGTGGATTCAAAAGATTGATGGGATAACTGGTCGTCCTACTTCCGGTAACAGTCTCGATATTGATGCTGATGGCAATGTTTATTTGTCAGGTGTAACTGATAGTTTTAACCCAGAAGGAGCGGTACTTCCTGTTTCAACAGACTTCTGGGTAGCTAAATATGATTCCAATGGTAACCAGCTTTGGTTTCAACAATTAGGAATACTTGAAGACGGCAGCGAATTCGATGAATCTTACAGTAATGCTGTTGATCAAGATGGCAATGTTTACTCTACAGGATTTACAACAAGCAATCTGGCAAGTCCTAATGCTGGTCTTTATGACGTTTGGCTGACTAAACACGACACAAATGGTCAGCTAGAGTGGATTCGGCAGTTTGGCACTGAAGATTATGAATGGGCTTGGGGAGTGGATACCGATAGCCAAGGTGATATCTATTTAGGTGGATATACGCTTGGAAATCTTGGAGGAACCAACGCTGGATCTTATGATGCCTGGATAGCTAAATATGACAACCAAGGAAATCAATTATGGACTCAACAGTTTGGAACTCCTGGAGATGACGAAGTTTTTAGCTTAAAGATTGATTCAAATGATAATATTTTCTTAGCAGGCTACACAAATGATAGTTTAGGAGCAATCAATAGCGGCTCTTATGATGCCTGGGTAGCAAAATTTGATAACAATGGAGAGCAAGCATGGATTCAGCAGTTTGGGACTCCTCAGTTGGAACAAGCCTACGACATCGCCTTTGATGATGTTGGCAATCTCTACGTTACAGGAATCTCGGATGGCTCTTTGGGAGACCTTAATGCTGGGTCTTTTGATGCTTGGATAGCGAAGCTTGATATAGCGTCTGGAAGTATTGAAGCCTTTGGTAACCCTTCGCAGCCAGTTCCTCCAGAAATCTCCCTACCTCCTCCTAATAGAGGTTCACCTTTATTCACTGATGAGGAAATAGCTGCTATTCTTGATAATTTTTTTCTAAATCTTTCTCTCTCTGGGGGTGTAAACCCGAATCCTTATGTACCTTATGTACCTCCTCCAACCCAAGTACCAGAACCATCGTTAGGAATAGGTATTCTTTTATTTGCTGCTTCTGGGATTATTTCAGAGAAGATACTAAAGTTTTGCATCTCACGAGGAAGGTAGTAGTTTGATGAAGGCAACCATCCGAAAGTAAACGTTTCTAACGTGGATGTGTTGATTAGTTTCTAATTATTCAATTAGTCCAACTCAATTTTTTAGGATTTTTCAACTATGACTTTACGCGATGAATTAGTGAAAAATAGATTCGAGGACATTCAAATTAGCGATTCTCCTGACGTATTTGTCGGTGGGACGGGTGATGATTTACTCAATGGGGATCGAGGAGGTAATCCCTTCAAAAAAACTTTTACTTTTGGTTTTTTTCCTTTTGAACAGAAAGTAACGGTAGAACTTCCTAATAGTGCTAATGACTTTATTTTCGGTTTCGGTGGCAGCGACACTATCCGAGGCGATGTTAGTGGCCCTGATTTACCAGGTAACGATATCATATTCGGAGATGGTGTTGTTGTTAACGAATTTGGAATTGATGGAGACGATTTCATTGATGCTCAAGGAGGTGATGATATTGCCTTTGGTGGTGGAGCTGATGATACGATCTTTGGTGGTAATGGCAATGATTTCTTAATAGGCGACTACTTGCTTGGCTTTGAGTTTACTATTCCTCCTATCACAATTGTTGAGGACGTTGTTGAAATCGGCAGCATCGAAGTTGGTGGTACTGGTAATGAAGGGAATGACTTTATCTCAGGGGGAGCAGGTGATGACCTTGCCATTGGAGATAGAGGTGATGATACCATCAATGGTGATGAAGGAAATGACTCCCTCATTGGTAGCGCTGATGATGACATCATCAATGGCGGAGATGGAGATGACTTAATCATTGGTGACTATTTAGTACCAGAGGGCTTTTCAATACCTTTACCTGAGGGTGGGTCAATTGTTCTCGATTTAGGTCCCACAGGTAACGACACACTATCAGGTGGTGCTGGCAATGATGTCATCTCAGGCGATGATGGTATCGACACAGTGACCTACGCTCAAGACCCGGGAGGAGTTACAGTCACTCTGGGTCTTCTGTTTGTTCCGGGAGTTGGTACTGCTCAAGATGGTTTTGGTGGCAGTGACCTTCTGTTCGGCATCGAGAACATCATTGGTTCCTCATTTAATGACACGCTCACAGGTGACTCAGTAGGCAACGTTATTACCGCAGGCGCAGGTGATGACAAGGTTTCAGCAGGTGGAGGTAACGATACCGTTACAGGCGGAGCAGGCAATGACTTCTTAGACGGTCATGATGGCAATGATGTGTTGAATAGTGGTGAAGGTGATGATACTGCACTAGGAGGTGGAGGCGATGACACTCTTATCGGTGGAGCGGGTAATGACTTCTTGGACGGTCATGGTGGTGACGATGTATTGAATGGAGGCAAGGGAGCCGATATTCTTGTCGGTGGGTTGTTTGGCAGTGACACAGCGTCCTATTCTACTTCAGATATCGGGGTAGAGGTAAGTTTAACCACTGGTACAGGTAGTTCTGGTGATGCACGAGGCGACTGGCTGATTGATATTGAAAACCTAGAAGGGTCAGCCTTTGGAGACATTCTCACTGGTAACTTCGTCAATAACAAAATCTTTGGATTAGGAGGCGACGATAAAATTTCTGGCGAAGCTGGAGATGATACACTCAATGGTCAACTAGGCGACGATTTCCTGTTTGGTGGATTAGGAAATGATGAACTCTTCGGCGAACAAGGAAGGGATGTACTCTTTGGTGAAGCAGGAAATGACCAACTTTTTGGCGGCGATGACCTCGACGAATTAGATGGTGGTGCAGGCGACGACCGCCTCTTCGGTGAAGCAGGTAATGATCGCCTTTTCGGTCAAGAAGGAGACGATCAACTTTTTGGTGGTACTGGCAATGACACTATAGATGGCGGCACTGGTGTAGATATTCTCTGGGGTGATGGAGGCAACGATACATTACTAGGAAAAGACGGAAATGATGAGCTTAAAGGTGGTGATGGCAACGACGAACTCGACGGTGGTAAAGGTGATGATATCTTGGATGGGGGCAGCGGTCTAAATACACTCAAAGGCGGCAAGGGTCACGATTTGTTTATACTCACTGATTTTGGAGGAGGAATTATTCCCAATGATGTTAACACCATTCTCGATTTTGAAGTGGGCAAAGATCTTTTTGGATTAAAAGGTGGTCTGTCTTTTGGACAGCTCGGAATTTCCCAACAAGCAAACAACACTATTATCTCTGTTTCCCGTCAGACCATACCTTTCTTACCCCCCATTGCCGTTCCCATAGCCATACTCTCAGATGTAGAAGCTAATACCCTCACGGCTCAAAACTTCGTTGCTGTCTAAGTTTGACTTTACCTATTCAAGCATCATAGCCCAGGGGATCGGGTCAGATATTCCAGCAAAGCACGGGAGATTTTCACCCTGTCGGAACCTCCATCCGACAGGGCGGAAGTACAATAGCACAGGATTGGGGGGCTTTTAAACTACCCCCAATCAATTAAAAAAGCCCACGCAGCATCTCATCAAATTTTTATGTCAGGATAGTTTCAGTGTTTGACGACGAGCGTAATTTCCCGAAACTGACGAAAGAGGGTTAATGAAGGATGGAAACTCAGTCAACGAATTATGAAGCCTGACTTGATCTCAGAAACTAAACCACTGTTGAAACCATCAGGACGATGGACTATCATTGCTGTCGTTATCGCCGCTCTAGTCTTTAGCGGAGCCGCTCTCCACTATGTCCTTCACATCCAACGCAGTTCTTCAGCCTCCTCATCAAATCTTACAAAAGTCACTCCCTCAATTAGAGCTGTTTCCGCTTTAGGACATTTAAGACCAGAAGGAGAAGTCATTTACTTATCCGCTCCGACTGCTCTTAACGGATTAGGAGCAAGTCGAGTGGCTAAACTTCTAGTCAAGGAGGGCGACAAAGTTAAAACCGGGCAAGTAATCGCTATTCTGGATAATCATGAAAACTTAAAAGCGGCTCTGCAATTGGCTCAAGAACAAGTCAAAGTTGCCCAAGCCAATCTTGCTACAGTAAAAGCTGGAGCAAAAACAGGAGAACTTGAAGCTCAAAAAGCAACTATTGCGCGTTTAGAACTTGAATTGCAGGGGCAAGTTAGCGCCCAAGATAAAACAATTGCGCGTTTAGAGGCGGAATTAAACAACAGTCAAACAGAATATCAACGTTACCGCCAGTTATTCCAAAATGGTGCAGTTACAGCCTCACAATTAGAGAGTAAGCAGCTTACAATGACAATTGTTCAAGAGCAACTAAATGAGGCTAAAGTTAATCGAAACCGGATTGAAGCAACGTTCCAAGAGCAAATCAAAGCAGCCCAAGCAACTCTGAACCAGATGGCTGAGATCCGTCCTACTGATGTACAGGCGGCTCAAGCTGAAATTGACAGGGCGATCGCTAATGTTGCTAAAACTAAAACAGATTTAGATCTAGCTTATATCCGAGCGCCTCTAGACGGACAAATCTTAAAAATTAATACGAGACCTGGAGAAGTGGTTGGCAGCAAAGGGATTGTTGCTTTAGGACAAACCGAGCAAATGAATGTAGTTGCAGAAGTTTATGAATTAGACGTTAGCAAAGTACGGACGGGTCAAAAAGCGACTATTACTAGCAATGCATTTTCCGGTAAACTCTACGGCATCGTCACTCAAATCGGTCTACAGGTTAATCCCCAAGATGTTTTAAGTACCGATCCAACAGCAGACGTAAATTCGAGAATTGTTGAAGTAAAAATTAGTCTAGATCCCAAATCTAGTCAAAAAGTTTCTGCTTTTACTAATTTGCAAGTTAATGTGATAATTCACATCTAAATTACCGTTAAAAATAATTTACTAATAATCGTCATCATTCATAGTTTAATAAAATAATGCTTAATATACCTCTAGCCTGGCTGCAACTTAGACGAGAAAAAATTCGCCTGCTTATTGCTTTAGCAGGCATTGCTTTTGCCGTGATTCTCATGTTTATGCAATTGGGGTTTCAAGCCGCTCTCTATAATAGCGCTACACGATTTCACCAAAATTTACAAGGAGACTTAATTTTAATCAGTACTCGTTCTAAGTCTCTCGGTTATATGAGAACCTTTTCTTGGCGTCGTTTATATCAAGTTTTAAGCTTCGATGAGGTTGAAGAAATTAGTCCGATATATGTTGGCTTTGCAGACTGGAAAAATCCTTATAATGGAAATTATAGAGCCATCTATGTTTATGGCTTTGAGCTAGGCACTTCAGTATTTAACTTTCCTGAAGTTAGTCAGAACCTAGATAAACTTCAACTCAAAGAAAATATTTTGTTTGATCGAGCTTCTCGCGCCGAATATGGACCTATTGCTAAAGTATTCGAGCAGAGAAAATCCATTACTACAGAGTTAAGTGGAAAAAGAGTCAACGTCGTTGGTCTGTTTACCTTAGGACCTTCTTTTGGAGCTGATGGAAATGTGATCGTGAATGACTCAAATTTTCTCCGTTTATTTTCCGCTTACCGAAAATTAGGAGAAATTGACATTGGAGTTATTCAGCTTAAACCTCATGCCAATGCAGAAGACGTTATAAAAAAAATAGAAAATAGCTTGCCTAACGACGTTAAAGTAATGACAAAAAAAGGCTTTATTGATTTTGAGAAGAACTACTGGAAAACAAGTACATCAATTGGTTTTATCTTCACTTTAGGCGTCGGAATGGGATTTATTGTAGGGACGGTCATCGTTTATCAAATTCTTTATACAGATGTTTCCAATCATTTAGCAGAATATTCAACTTTAAAAGCCATGGGATATAAAAATTTATATTTGCAATTAGTTGTTTTTCAAGAAGCAATTATCTTGTCTATTTTGGGTTACATTCCAGGATTTGCTCTCTCTTTAGGATTGTACGATTTAACACAGCGAGCTACATTTCTACCTATTGAGATGCAGTCCGACCGCGCTTTACTCGTGATGATTTTAACGATAGTGATGTGTTCTATATCTGGCTTAATTGCTATGCGTAGGTTATATCAAGCTGATCCAGCGGATCTTTTTTGAAATTTTCGCTTCTTTAGTACCTCTAAAATAGGAAATTGTCAGAACGTATCCATTCAAAAATCGGTCAAATCCTCCTCTAACTTAACTTGCGGCGGTCTAGGTCGGTCAGGTTTAGCCAGCAACCGCTCAAAGGCTAGCTGATGGTGTTGGTCAGCCAACCACGCATGATACGTTTGACTATGACAAGAATCCTCAAAACAATTACTGTTTCCTGAAAAGATATTCAAGGGTTTAATTTTTCCGACTTTTTCCCTTGATTAGGTATGTAGTTTTTTGTACTTCAATTTGAAGTGCGGAGTCTGGCTAGTAACATTTTCCCGGAAATATCTAGAAATTTAGCTGCTATGCAGCTAAATCCAATAATTTAGCTCCTGAAACCCTTTGATAGCTTAGATTGCCTTATCAAATTAAATGCGTTACAGCTTACCAGTAAATCAAGCTTCATCTTCAAGGAAATGTGAGCATATCCGTCAAAACCAGGGCAATAGAATCACCGAAAATGTACCATTGCTCCCCCAGCTCCCTCTGCTTCCCCAGCTTCCCCAGCTTCCCCAGCTTCCCCTCACCACAACACTTATTCAGCAAGCCCTAAGTAGGGCTTGCTGCACAAGTATAAAACCCTTACAAATAAAGGGTTAGGGCATGATTAAAGGTGCATCAGGTGCAAGGCGAAAGAAACCCATAAGCTGGAAATCCTGGCATTTTTCGAGGGTGCTTAAGCAGAATCTTCCCCCATCAGGGGGTTGAAACTGTTCCCTGTTCCCTGTTCCCTGTTCCCTCCCCTCACCACAAAACTCCCTAAAGCAGACCCTAAGTATTTCTACCTTCTTTCACTAGGGGTATTGTCCTTCGCTTTATAAAGCTTGTATGAAGTAAGTCTATAGGCTTACTTATTAATGTGTATAAAATTTTCTTATGATTTTTGGATTGATAGTTCTGATACAGTCGCTGGGATCAGGAGAATGTGTCGAATTAGATGTCCTGTAATATAATATCATGTCCGCCGAAATAACCCTTATATTCTTATTCCTTGCAACCTTGCTCTCTCCCTTCTGCCTTCTGCCCGATTGGTGAGCCTGTCGAACCACTGCCCTCTGCCTTGTCTCCGCCTCAATGTGAGTGTTCAACCGGACAGGATATAAGTAGGTAGGCGCTGATCTTCTGAACGAGATGAACCCATGTAAGAGAGTCGGATAGTCGGATGGGCATCTGAAATTACCTCCAGCCACTCTTAAATATAAGTTTTGCTTATAAAGAAAACTTTAAAGTTTTCATAAACTTTTTCTTCAAGAATAGAAAAATTTTATTCATATATGT